>JAYSUZ010000439.1:0-5063 GCA_043718845.1 Cytophagales bacterium | reverse complement strand
TTTGCGCCTTCAAATATTTCATACTTCATCTGGTCGCTTAGGGTAAAATATCCCTTTTTTCTTCTTAGGGCTTCTAGTATGATTAGGTCATACTGCTCGGGCTGTAGCTTATCTTCCATGAGGAAGGTAAGCACGTCTTTAATTTCTACCTCTATTTCGAGGGTGGCTGTGGCGGTGATTTTCATTTTTCGTTAGCGTTAAATGGATCCATAATTAAAAATCCTAAGTCAGTTTCCCTTCCAGCTAAGAATGATATAATGCGCTCATTACCTCTTTTCATATAGCCATATCATATGGCTGGGTGTTCGTTATAGTATCTTTCTGCGCCTACTTGTTCTTTCATCATATATCTTGCAAGCCTAAGGCATTCATCTTTTGATAAGTTTGTGATTTTCATAGCTATTTTCTTTGTTTAATTTCGTTAATGATATCTAAGCCTATATTCATTATGTTTTCGGCAATGTCCATGTACTTGACAATGCTTTCGGTTTCTTCGTCTAGTATTTTTACTATGTCGCTAGGCGACACTACACAGCACATACCTGTAAGGTTGCCCGGGTCGCCATCGGCGTATATTCGTACTAAATATTGCGTTTGCCCGTGTATGCCTGTAATTTCTTTAATTACTTTCCCCGTATAGGGGAAGAATTTCTCATTTTGAGTTGATGTATTAAATATTATTATCATTTTTAGGCAATACTTTTTTATCCCTGTATTGAAAGGGGGTTAGTGAATAATAAATTTTTGGGATTTGCTGGTTAAGCGATTTTGATAGGAAGGGTTTTTTCTGCTATTGCAAAAACACGATCAAGGGTTTGATCTAAATTTAATTTTTTACCGGTTTGAGCTTGCAAATAAATCTGTAAGGTGATTAACCGGGCATGGTTTGCTTTGATAAAATTAACGGGAACCCTATCCCTTTTAATTTTTCCTGTTGGTTTTACTTGATTTTCTGGCATGATTTTGTATATTTGTTTAGTGTATAAATTTATTGACACACAAATATTAAATTTAAAATTGTATAAAACAAGTTAAACCTTCATTTAAAAATTATGGAAAATCTAATAGGAAAGAAAATCAAGCAGTTAAGGAGAATGAAAGATGTAAATCAAATCCAATTAGCAGAAGCTATTGGGGTAAAACCTCAAACAATTTCTCAGTATGAGACAGGAACTACTAAACCTTCTTTAGAAAAAATGACAGAATTAGCCATTTACTTCGGAGTAAACAGTAGTATTATTTTGAATGGAATATTGGAAGATGAGCCAAAAGAAAAATCGGTTAATATAATCGAAGAGATGCAGTCTACTATTGAGTACCTGAAAGGTCAGGTAAATTTATTGAATAGTGAGCGATCTCGTTTTTTAGACTTGTTGGAAAAGTCTTTTCCCACAGGTAACAAACAAGATTCCCCGGTCATTGATTTAATGACTGGATTTGTTGCCTTTAAACCTGCTGCTTAATAGCGGGTTGGATGAAAATAATTCGGTTCCCTACGAGAACACACTAAACCGCATTAAACATTTGATTTAGTGCGGTTTACTTTTTTAGTTTCCCGACATGCACACTGTAATCCTTCTATTTCCAAAGCAGCGCCACCGCAAAGGCGTTTACACCTTCCTCCCTTCCTACATAACCCAACTTCTCATTCGTAGTCGCTTTCAATGAAATGTCTTCCGTAGGAATACCCATGACTTCCGACAATGCTGCTTGCATTTTTTCGATATGAGGATTTATCTTCGGATTTTCTAACGCTAAAGAAGCATCAACATTACTTATTTCCCACCCTTTTTCGCGTATCATCCTGCATACTTCTTTCAACAACACTTTGCTATCTACTCCTGCCCAACGGGCATCGGTGTTAGAAAAGTGAAACCCTATATCACGAAGATTGGCGGCACCAAGTATAGCATCACAGATGGCATGAATAAGGACATCCGCATCCGAATGCCCAAGAGCTCCTTTTTTGCTTTCCAATTTTATACCACCCATCCAAAGCTCTCTCCCCTCTAACAGTTGGTGTACATCGTAACCGAATCCTACTTTTATTTTTTTCATATTCCTAACGTTATCCAGTTAATAATTGGGCTGCGAAATTTATCTTTCCGCTTTGTAATACAGAATTGTACAATTGCATTCGTCGAGGTATTGATTGGCTACTCGATTGATGTCGGTAGCCGTCACTGCTTGGATTTTTTCCGACTCCGTATTTACCAATGCTGCATCTCCCAAATTTGCGGCAAAAGCCAATGCCATACACCTTTCCAACAACTCTACTTCTCCAAACAAAAGTGTTGACTCTGCTTGATTTTTCACTTTCGTAAGTTCTTCTTCGCCTACAAGTACGTTCTTTAATTCTTCTACAACCACCAGTACTTCCTTTTCAGCAGCTTCCAACGTTATTCCTTGATTCAACTTCCCTTCAATGATAATAAGCCCTGGATCATTGGACCCAGAAAGATGACTGCTCAAAGAGGAGAATATTTTTTTCCCGTTTACAAGTTTATCGTACAGTCTTGACGACTTTCCTCTTCCCAAAATATCGCTCATCAAATCGCATATTGCATACTCTTTAGAAAGTTTCTCAGGCATGTGGTACGCCATATATAAAGCATCCAGAGGCACTGCCGACGTTACCGACATCCTTTTGAGTGCATTTTGTTTTGGCTCTTGAACCAGATTGCGTTTATAAGGCTCTCCTGCAGGTATTGGCCCGAACCATTTTTCTGCAAGTAGTTTCACTTCAGCCGTTTCTACATTCCCTCCGATCACAAGTATCGCATTATTGGGAAGGTAATATTTATAGAAAAACGCTTTCACATCATCCATTGTAGCGTCTTCGATATGAGCAATTTCTTTCCCAATAGTAGGCCAGCGGTAGGGATGTTGCTCATAAACCAACGGTCTTAATTTCAACCAAACATCTCCATAAGGTTGGTTAAGGTAGCGCTGTTTGAATTCTTCAATCACTACATTACGTTGCACCTCCAACACTTTGGGGTCAAAAGATAAAGACAACATACGGTCTGACTCTAGCCAAAAAGCAGTTTCAAGATTTACAGAAGGCAGCGTGATGTAATAATTCGTAAGGTCTGGAGAGGTAAATGCATTGTTCTCTCCGCCTACTTTTTGAAGGGGTTCATCAAAGGAAGTAATATTTTTTGAACCACCAAACATAAGATGTTCAAACAAATGTGCAAAACCGGTCTTACTTTCCTCCTCGTCCCTCGAACCTACATTGTATAAGATATTCAATACTGCCGTAGGTGTAGTTTTGTCGTGGTGAACAAACACCTTCAGTCCGTTATCTAATGTGAAAAAATCGTATTTAATCATGCGCTAAGTGTTCCTTTATTTCCAAAATTAAGTAATTTTAGGAACTACTCTAACTAAATTATTGATTGCCCCCTATTTTATAAAAAAATTTCATCTTATAACACCCATTTTATCCATAAAGACTCCAAGAATACCTATATTTATTCTATAAGGCCTTGACTTTAGCACTAAAAAAAATGAAAAATACATTAAAAAATTCCATCCAACCACTAAGCGTCCTTAGCAAACAAGCAGTTATTATACTTGTGGTAGCACAGGCTATTATTGCGCTTTCCGTTTGGCATCTCACAGGAGGAGGGCTTATTCCGTCGCCACTTAAAGTAGTAGAAGCTATCCTCAAACTACTTGGCTCCGCTGAATTCTACGATGAATTTTTCAAAAGTATTTCTTTATCTTTCAAAGGCATGGGCATTTCACTTGTAGTAGCCATTATCGTCTCCTACTTATCGCTAGTACCTATCTTTAGTCCGATTTCGAAATTTGTAATCAAGTGCCGCTACTTAACACTTACAGGACTTATCTTTTTATTTACACTGCTTACCCAAGACGGTGGGCAACTTCGAATTAGTTTGTTGCTATTTGGAATCGTACCCTTTTTCGTTACTTCTTTAATGTCGATTATCGATACCATAAATGTACAAGAATACGAGCTTTGCAAAACCCTTCGCATGAACAATTGGCAAACCCTTTGGGAAGTAGTAATTGTAGGCCGACTAGACCAAGTGATTGAAGTAATGCGTCAAAATTTTGCCATTTCTTGGATGATGATTACAATGGTAGAAGGCTACAGCATGTCTGAAGGTGGCTTAGGAACAATGCTTATAAAATCCAACAAATACCTTGACCTCGCTACAGTTTTCGCAATTTTGGTCATCATATTCGTAACGGGTATTTTCTTCGATTTTATTCTTGGACAAATTCGTTATTGGATTTTCCCCTATACAAAACTTCAACTTCGCAAATAATGATGTCTACAGACTATAAAAAAGACGAGTTGCTTCTTAAAGCAGAAAATATTGGTTTGCGTTATGGCGATAAACAAATATTAAGAGACGTGAATTTTGAAATTCACAACATCGTTCGCCCTAATATGACTCAAGGGCAGGTTGTTTCGCTCATTGGCCGAAGTGGTATTGGGAAAACACAACTCTTCAAAATAGTAGCGGGGCTTATCCCTCCTACCAATGGAAGGGTAACAATAGATATAGACCAGCATGTAGTAAAACCGGGCGAAGTAGGCATTATCCCACAAAATTATATCCTCTTCAACCACCGAACTATTTATGAAAATCTAAAAATAGGACTGGATTTTTCTGGACAGAAAGTAACAAAAACGGAGGAAGAAGCAATCATCAACGACTACGCAGATAAATTTGACCTGAGAGAACATTTGAAAAAATATCCTATGCAGCTCTCTGGTGGTCAAAAGCAGCGCACAAGTATTATCCAACAAGTACTCACCGGTAACAAATTCATCCTGCTCGACGAACCATTCTCCGGACTCGACATTTTGATGGTAGATAAAGTAATCGATTTATTGATTAAAGTCTCCACCATAAATGAATTTAACACCTTAGTGATTGTAAGTCATGATATAGAGAATGCACTAGCAATTTCAGATACTGCGTTTATTATCGCAAATCAATTAGGTAAAGAGGGCGCTACCTTAACCGAAACAATTGATTTAATAACATTAGGTTTCGCTTGGAATAAAGACATTAGACAAA
>JAYSUZ010000438.1:0-2349 GCA_043718845.1 Cytophagales bacterium | reverse complement strand
AGGTCTACATCGCCGACGAGGCCTTTTTCACCGGCACCGCCGCTGAAGTGACGCCGATCCGCGAACTCGACCGCATCGAGATCGGCCGCGGCTACCGCTCATTCCGCCTGCACAGCTTACCCAAGACCACATTATTTCCTATATCAATTTTATCAAATCCGAACATGGTGTAGGAAGAGATAAATGTCGAATGGCTGCACAAAGTTGTAGCTTCTTTTTTAAACATATTTTACCAATCCCATACCTTACCCCTCATGAATTTTATCCTCGCAAAGAATTTCGACTACCGGATATTCTTTCCAAAGAACAAATTTCTACACTTCTCAATTCTATCCAAAATATAAAACACAAAGCCATTATTTCCTTGCTCTATGGAACAGGATTGCGTTTGGGAGAGTTGCGCTTCTTAGAAATGAGCCAGATATACCGTGCCGATTTACAACTAAAAGTAATTGCCGGGAAAGGAAATAAAGACCGTTTTACGATTCTTCCAAAATCCATTTTACCATTACTGAGTGACTATTGGAAACAATACAAACCCAAACGCTACCTCTTCGAGGGACAAAAAATAGGCGTTCCCATGAACGACCGCTCTATCCAACACGCCATTCGAAAATCCATGATAGAGGCGGGTTTTGAAAAGTATAAATTCTCAGCACACTCCCTGCGCCATACTTTTGCAACACACTTACTCGACAATGGAAACGATATTCATACCATCAAAGAACTGCTTGGGCATAGTAAAATAGAAACCACCATGATCTATTTGCACCTCACCAAACAAAAAAGAGAAAAACTTATTTCACCCTTAGATAGTTTGATGGATGGAAAAGCAAACGACTAATTATTCGTTTCAAACTGTTTTTTCCCATCCTTCTATTTCCAACTTTAACTCTTATAGCCAAGCTGTTTTAGGCAATATCAATACCTGTCATACAGCAAAAAAAGGGTTTCATTTGTACCAATGCAATAACGCTACTTGCAACGAAAGCAAGTACCAATTTCATTGTTGTGGTAACCGCCATTGTCCCTATTGTGGGAGTATGAAAAAAGAGGAATGGATAGAAAATAGAACAAACGAATTGTTGCCAACACCCTATTATCATGTTGTTTTCACGCTGCCACATGAACTCAATACCTTGATACTTGGAAACAGAAAATTGCTTTTCACAACCTTGTTTGAAGCGGCCTCTAAAACCCTGATAAATCTTGGGAAGAACGAGGACTTTTTGGGAGCAGAGTTAGGTATCACCATGGTATTGCACACTTGGGGGCAGGACTTAAGTTTTCATCCTCATGTGCACTGCATAGTGAGTGGTGGTGGATTTAAAGAAAATAAATGGATAGAGGCTAAACGAAAAAATAATCGTTTTTTATTTCCAGTAAAAAGTTTAGCCAAAATGTACAAGGCTATTTTCATGAAGACACTTGAACAAACTACCGAACTCCAATGGGGAAATACCAATAAAGTAGAACTACTGAAATCTATTCGCTACAAATCTTGGAATGTGTATGCCAAAGCGCCTTTTGGTGGCCCTGCTCAGGTGATAGAATACTTGGGTAGGTATACTCATAAAATCGCCATCACCAAACATAGAATTGAAGAGGTGACAGAAAAACTACTAAAATTTCGGTACAAGGATTATGCTGATGGCAATAAAACAAAATCAATGTGGCTAAGCCATGAAGAATTCTTACGGCGCTTTGAAATCCATATTTTACCGAAACGTTTTGTAAAAATTCGTCATGGAGGCTTCCTTAGAAACAGGGATAAATACAAACGAATAAATACCATAAGAGAAAGTATAGGCTTGGGAGCAACATTGCCAAAAGTAGCCATACCAGTAGCGATTCGAATGTTGGAGAAATACGGAAAAGACATTACCAAGTGTGCTTATTGTGGAACGGGTAAACTGATATTGATGCTTGATACAAGAACAAAACGAATTGAAAAGCAACGTCCTTTTCCAAGATTAGAAGATGCATGATAAAAAAGGGGAAGAAAAATTTAACGATTTTTTCCAAGATGTATTGAACAGTAAAATTCCTCAATTGAAAAATTGGGTAAGGGATTTTATTTTTAAATGAGAAAAAAAATGTACAAAAATAACAGAAATAGAAAAATTTAAAATCGTATAGAGTAGGTTCGATCTACAAATGCCCCTATTGGCTTCGGGTGTCAGTCAACACCGACTAACAAAAAAAGCCCAGTTAAACACGTGGTTTAATTGGGCTTTTTTCGTGGGCATTTTTCGCTAGTCGGCTAAATGTTAGCGGTTCGTTGTTTTGTCTTTTCGATGTTGGCCGCTGTCAACTGCGTAACTGTCAGTGAGGAAAAGTTGTCAAGTC
>JAYSUZ010000437.1:0-12044 GCA_043718845.1 Cytophagales bacterium | reverse complement strand
AGACCAAGATACTACAAGTACACACCCTTCGCCGGACAGAAGAAGCAAGGCGCTTAAACAAAAATATTTCGATCGGTCAGAAGATAATAAGAGTACTTATTTGGTAAGTAAAGAGTCGTTTTTATATACAAGGACGATTGCTCGGATGCACCTTCCTTACATGTATTTATCGAACGATGATTTCGAAAAAGCACTTTATTATGCTTCTTTGATAGTGAAGGATGAGCCGGATTCAAAATACTTAAAAGACATCATAGGCAAAGGACTTTATGGTTATACAATGTTTCGTGCCAAAGAGCGTACATACCCTCAAGATGAAGATGGAGGGCTGAAAAAATTCAATCAATGGATAAATCGTATAAATAATATAGAACTCCATTTTCTTACGTTAAATTATCTGTTAACGATGAAGGCAGCGTATCCTAACGAAACGAAATACGATAATTTCATAGAAAGTACCGCTATCAATTTGGTAAAAGTAGAAGAGTATGACTACAATAGGCTTTACAACGATTATCTATTAATTCCCAATCAGCCGTCTGAAAAACGGATAAGTTACAACGATATTAGTGCGGGGAATAATGCTCCAAGAGTTTATTTCTTTCATCTTTTAGATTCGACAATTATAAATGGACAAATGAGAGCCATTTTAGAGAAAGCATCAAAGTCTATTAAGGACGATAAAAAGGAAGCTGGAGCAAGACGTATGGACAAGAAGCTCCACAAAACGCTCGCTAAATATGGTACAGACTTGCAGATTGATTCTATTGTGATTGTAAATCCTGATTACGAAAAAACAGATCAACGAAAAAAGAAACAGCAGCGCTATGTGGCATCCGAATATGCTCAGGTCGATCTTAATAATAAAATGAAAGAGAATGCTCAATTAAATAATTTTAATGCATTCATATTAGACGACCATACGTTGAGCTCATCCGATGTAGACCATTACAACGACTTAGCTACGCTTACAAATTGGTTTAATGGAAAAGCATATCAACTAAGTAATGACATTGAAATGGAGAATCTAAATCCTGAATTAATACAAAGGGTTACGGCAAAATACGGAACAAAATATTTTGCTTGGACGGGTTTTAAAGCTATTCGAGAGCGCAAGCAGAACGTAGGTGGAATAATAGGAATTTCCATACTTTACTTTCCGATTCTACCCTTTACTACGGCGTATTTAATAAGTCCAAAATACAGTACCTACCACTATTTTGTATTGTTTGATATAGAAACGGGAAAACCCGTATTTGTGAAGAGTGATTACATAAATAAAAAAGATAGAACGGATGTTTTAAATTCCAGTATTTATGACACGTTCTATCAGTTAAAAACAGAAAAGAAGTAATGAGAAAAATAAAATACATCATTTTCGTAGTACTAATAGCTGTCGGCACCTCGGTTTTGTATGCTCAGCCGGGTTATCAAGGAAAAAAAACAGTGGTAAAATATTATACGATGGCATCGCTTGCTATACTAAATCCTACGTACAGTTCTAATGGTATTGCCGCTGGAAATGCGCCTGGACTTTTCAATAAATTTAATCTTACCCATAATATATCGTTGAGTAGGGCAGTATCCCGAAGGTCTATGCTTGGGTTTAAAGTAAGTTATTGCCGTACGAGTATTCCGTATTCGCTCAGTTATAACGGTACTAATGTATATACTCAAAATGAAAATGAGGTATCCGATCTTAAATCGAATATATATTCTGGTGGTTTTGAATATTATATTTTCAATAAAAAGCCTGGTAATTTAGCCCCGCTTGGCAGCTATTTTATGACAGAGTGTAATCTATTATGGATTTCCTTGTATGATTCGAAATACCAACAAGCGATAGGAGGTTTTAATAATGTAAACATAGGCGCTTGGATAGGGCAGCATAAAATATATTATAATAAAATAATAATGGACGCTGCTGTAGGGACTCAAGTCATATTTGCTGCACCTAAATTTCAGGAGCAAAATATAGTAGATAATGGAGCGGATGATTTGAAAGCAAATGCGTTGTCAAGAATCTTGCAACGCAATTTATTTAATCTAAAAATAGGAGTGGGGTATTTATTTTAAAGTTAATTCTTTAAAATGGCAGCGTAGGTCTCCGCATTTACGGCGTCTATTTCTCTTAGTAAATTTACAACTTCATTTTTCATCTCTGGTGGAGCTTTGGAAAATACTTGAACAATTTCAAGTTTCTTTGCTAGAAAAAAACTACTAGTTAAGATAGAAACCGAAACCGCTTGACGCGTAATTCGGATTTTTTTCAAAACCTCCATTATTTTTTTCCTTGCTACATCTGGATTTTCTAAAAATTTGTCCATTGCTTCTCGATGATACGTATATAAGCCTTCTCGAAACGGAATAAACTGTTGATTGTTCAAATTGACAATTAATGCCATTCTATTGTTAAATTCGTTGGCTTCCCATCCATTTTTGCCAGGGTTAGACGATTGTGCGATATTCGCTAAAGCGAAAGATTTTTCTACATAAGGATTTCCTCCCAATTTAGAAAAACTATCGTAATCGAATGCCAATGCTATATTGGCATAGAACGATAACAGCGAGACAATATTAGAAATGTATACGTTTTCATTATAATCCAACGACTGCGACTGTGAAAATTCGAAGTTAAAATTCTTATCGATAAATGTCATGACAATTGATTCATAAGTAGCGCCATAAACGGGACGAACAAATTGAAATTGGGCGATGCTTGAATAGTTTCCAACGGTAGAACTTTCACTAAGCGTAAGAAGTAAATTACATTTAATTCTTTCTTGAGGCGCAAATTGATCGTTTGTCCACTTCCGATTATTTATAAAATTCGTAAAATTTGTTTTAAGATCGTCGGTTAAATTTTTTGGCACATTGGGCGCTTGCTGACGGTCTATATTAATGGTGAATTCCAACTCTTGAGCATTTCCCAAAACGGTAGAGAAGAGTATTGCCAGAAGTATCAAAAAAAGTTTATTCATAATAATTCAATCTACTTAATATGCTTAGAATAGTCAATGATAGTTTCCAATATGTCAATGGCTACTTCGTGTTTAGACTTTAACTCAAAAGTGTATAGTTTAGTATTCCGATCGAGAATAGTAATTTTATTGGTGTCGTGTCCAAAACCAGCACCGCTATCCTTTAAAGAGTTTAATACAATTAAATCTAAATTTTTAGATATTAATTTGCCTTTTGCATTTTCAAGTTCGTTGTCTGTTTCCAATGCAAAACCAACGGTAATCTGACCTTTTTGTTTTTGTTTGCCGGTTTCTTTTGCAATATCAACGGTTCGAGTAAGTTCGATACTAAACGTTTCGTCTTTCTTTTTTATTTTTTTAGTTGCTACTTCCTTGGGTGTGTAGTCTGCTACTGCAGCGGATAGGATTACAATATCGGCCGAATGAAATTCGGATTCTACGGACAAGAAAAGCTGTTGCGCAGAGGTTATTTTTATTAGGGTTACTCCCGTAGGTTTTTCAAGGTAAGAGGGGCCACTTATTAAGACTACTTCCGCACCCATAGCCGCTGCTACTTTGGCCAGTTGATACCCCATTTTTCCGGTAGAATGATTACTTATGTAGCGCACCGGATCTAGCGCTTCTTGAGTAGGTCCAGCCGTAATTAAAATTTTTTTACCGTATAATATTCCTTTTTGGGAGAAATGTTCTTGTAATGCAGTTACAATATGTTCGGGTTCTGCCATACGTCCCTTTCCTTCCAGGCCACTAGCTAATTCGCCAAATTCGGCATCTATAATAGAATTGCCATACGAAAGAAGTTGTATTAGGTTTTTTTGAGTAGAAGGATGTTGGAACATATCTAAGTCCATTGCAGGGGCAATAAAAACAGGACATTTGGAAGATAGATAAACCGCACAAAGCATATTATCGCAAATGCCATTTGCAAATTTGGCTATGGAATTGGCTGTAGCAGGTGCTATAAGTAGTAGGTCGGCCCAAAGACCCAATTCTACATGGTTGTTCCACTCGCCTTGTTCTCCTTTTACAAAATCTATACAAACAGGATTTTTGGATAATGTAGAAAGAGTGAGGGCGGAAATAAAAGAAGGAGCAGATTCGGTCATTACGACTTTCACTTCTGCTCCTTCTTTTATAAGTAGTCTTATCAGTAGTGCAGCTTTGTAGGCTGCGATACTTCCACACACTCCGACTATTATTTTTTTATTACGGAGCATGTTTTGAATTAGATTAAATTATATAACGTCTGCTCTTCTGAACATTATTTTCCCTTCTAAGAATTCTTCTAAAGCCATAGTAGGCGCTTTAGGCATACGCTCGTAGTGTTTTGAAATTTCAATTTGCTCTCTATTTTCGAAAATTTCTTCCAAGTTGTCTACTGTAGAAGCGAAGTCAGATAATTTAGAACTTAATTCTTCTTTCTGTTTTGTAGCAAGTTGACGTGCTCTCTTAGATATTACCACTAAAGACTCGTATAGGTTGCCTGTAGGGGCTGCTATTTTATCAATGTCTCTCGTTACTAGATTAGCGGAAACTGTATTAACGTTATTTTTCAAAATAGTAAATTATTTATGTAAACGACTTATTTATTGAATAGTTTAATTTTTAGAGGAGAGTTCTTTTACTTTTAAGCGACAATCTTCGTACATTAGCTCTGCTTCTTTTATGTACTTACTACTCGAGTACTTGTCTACAAAGTTATGATAAAATTCGATAGCTTCATAATACCTTTCCAATTGTTTGTGCTCAATGCTATTTTTGGATAGATGATATTGAGAATTAAACCTCAAAAAGAACAGTTCTTCGGTATATTCAGAATCGGGGTAAGTGTCAAGAAAATCTTTAATAGCGATGACGGATGACTTATAATTATGTACTTTTCCATATAATTTACTATTTTCGTAGCTTTTAAGTTTAATTTTGGTCGCTAATTCATCTAAAATGGCCGTAGCTTCTGTTATATACTTGCCTTCAGGGTATTTTGTAGCGTATTCTTGTAAATATTTGACCGCGGATTCGGTATTCGTCTGATCTAAATTATATTCGGGAGAGTCCTTATAAAGCGATTTTGCATGCATAAAAACAGCTTCTTCGGTATATTCACTTCTTGAATAAGTAATGTAAAACTCTTTAAAATAATAAGAACTCATTACATACTCTTTTTGTCTATAATGGGTATAAGCTAAATAAAACGTAGCCTTTTCGGCTTCTACTTTGCCTCTTACCAATGGCAATATTTCTTCCAAAAGCACGCCTGCCTTAAAATAATCATATTTATTGTAATAGTCGATAGCGCCTTTGAGTTTAGCCTCTAAATCGCTACTTTTTTGCAGCGTACTAAATTTACTACACCCGCTGAAGGTTAGAAAAATAAGAAAAACAACAACAATTGAACTGATTCTACTCATAAGTTACAAATATAAACATAAATTTATTTTGAAGGGCAAATTTATTTATTAAAAACGTTAATTTTAAGCATTAATTATACTTAGATATGACAAAAGCAAAAGATAATACACTTCATAAACTAAATCTTAGGAATTTGAAATTGGCAGACTATGCCGATGTTAAGCGAATTATGAATGAAGTATATTCCAACGCAGGTGGCGCATGGACGAAAGAGGAATTTAAATCGCAGTTGAAAAATTTTCCGGAAGGGCAAATTTGTATTGAAGACAATGGTAAGCTTGTAGCCGCAGCATTTACGCTTATTGTAGACTATTCTAAGTATGGCGACAACCATACCTACAAGGAGATTACAGGAAACGGGATGCTTACCAACCATGACCCCGAAGGAGAGACACTTTATGGAATTGATGTTTTTGTAGACCCCAATCACCAAGGTATTCGACTTGGACGAAGACTTTACGATACACGAAAAGAACTTTGTGAAAAGCTGAACCTTCGTGCTATTATTATGGGAGGGAGGATACCGGGTTATAAAAAACATGCTAGAGAAATGTCGCCCAAACAATATATTGAGCAAGTAAAAACAAAAGAAATATATGACCCGATACTTACTTTTCAACTAAACAACGACTTTCACATACGAAAGGTAATGACTAATTATTTACCTGATGATAAAGAATCTAAGTCTTACGCAGTACTCTTGGAGTGGATTAACGTTTATTATGATGAGTCTGAAAAACTTTTTGGTGATAAAAAAACGGTGGTACGCGTAGGGGTAGTACAATGGAAAATGCGAAGAATGTATTCGCTGGAAGATTTGAATCAGCAACTCGAATTTTTTGTGGATACGGTTTCTGGTTACAAAGCAGATTTTGTTTTATTTCCCGAATTTTTCAATGCACCACTTATGGCCAATTACAACAAAGCCTCTGCTTCAGATGCTGTGCGGGCATTGGCAGATTATACCGAACAAATAAAAGAGAAAATGCTTGAACTGGCGCTTTCCTATAATATAAATATAATAGGAGGAAGTATGCCGCTTTATACAGATGAAGGATTGTTCAATGTGTCCTACCTTTGCCGAAGAGATGGGACTTGGGATATGCAGTATAAACTCCATGTAACGCCCGACGAAGATTCTTATTGGGGTATGAAAGGCGGAGATCAGCTAAGGGTTTTTGATACAGATGCAGGTAAAATCGGAATACTTATTTGCTATGATGTTGAATTTCCAGAACTCGCTCGGGTATTGGCCGAACAAGGTGTTAATATACTATTTGTGCCATATTGGACGGATACCAAAAATTCTTTTTTAAGAGTAATGAGATGTTCGCAGGCGCGTGCTATTGAAAATGAATGTTATGTAGCCATATCGGGAAGTGTAGGAAATCTACCCGGTATCGAAAATATGGACATTCAATATGCTCAATCGGCGGTATTTTCACCTTCAGACTTTAGTTTTCCTCCAGATGCCGTAGTGGCGGAAGCGACTCCAAATGCAGAAACAACCTTGATTGTGGATTTGGATTTGGATTTGTTGAAAAAAATCAGAAAACAGGGTACTGTGCGAAATTTGCAATCTAGAAGACACGACCTTTATGAAATAGTATGGAAAAAAAAGAATTAATTACCTATATATCAATTTAATACAAAAGTATAAAAGAAACAGTAGTAAGGTGTACTAAATCCTGTTTTTTATGAATTTAAATAACTACTTTTGTTTACAGAATAAAATAACCCTTTTAAATTATATAACTATATGTTCTCGCTATTTGGACTTAGAAAAGAAAAACTCAACAAAGGAAATATTAAAAACCTTATCGCTTTAGCCAAGGCTGATGGTGTGATTGCCGATTCAGAATTGAAATACCTGTATGCAGTAGGTAAGAAGCTAGGAATGAAAGAGGAAGATATAAATTCCGCTATTCACGACAGTTCAAAAATAGAATATAAAATGCCCGCTAACGACTCTGAGCGTTTTGATCACTTATACGAGTTGATTGAAATGATGCTTGTAGACGGTGCAATAGAAGAAAATGAAATTGATTTCTGTATTGAAATATCTGAAAATCTTGGCTTTAAAAAATCGATTGTAGGTGTTTTGGTACGAAAAGTATCTATGGGACTTCAAAATGGACTGGATAAAGATGCAATAAAAAAAGACGCTCAAAACTACTTGAATATCTAAGGGTATTTAAAATATAGTAAATTGCTGATTAATAATTAATTGTATTTATTAATCAGCAAGTATTCTAAGATTACAAAAGGAGATGTCACGATAAGGCGTCTCCTTTTTTTAATTAAACACTTTCTCAACACTTTTCTACTTTAACACAAAATTCATTACTTTTGCCTCATGACAGAAAAAATTATTATCCTTGATTTTGGTTCTCAGTACACGCAACTAATAGCTCGAAGAGTAAGAGAACTTAATGTGTATTGCGAAATTCATCCCTATAATAAAGTTCCGGTGTTGGATAGTACTGTAAAAGGACTTATACTTTCGGGAAGCCCTTGCTCTGTGAGAGAAGAAAACGCCCCTGATGTAACGCTTGACGGAATAAGAAAAAAAATACCTGTATTAGGCGTGTGCTATGGCGCACAGCTCATGGCGCATAAAGCAGGAAACGAAGTTATAGCCTCCAAAATACGCGAATATGGTAGAGCTAAAATAACCGAACTAAATACTGCTGACCGATTGATGTCGGGCTTATCGTTGCACAGCCAAGTATGGATGTCGCATGGCGATACGATATCGGATGTTTCGGAAGGATTTGAAATTATAGCCAGTACAGAATCTGTAAAAGTAGCCGCATACAAAATAAGCGGAGAAGAAACCTACGGAATACAATTTCATCCTGAAGTGACGCACTCTACAGAAGGCAAACTACTTGTTAAAAATTTTGTAGTCGGAATATGTGGTTGTAAGCAAGATTGGACTTCTGAACTTTTTATAGAGTCTTCCATAAAAGAATTGAAAGCAAAACTGGGCGACGACAAAGTAGTACTAGGGCTCTCTGGTGGTGTAGATTCTTCGGTAGCGGCTGTATTGATTGATAAAGCGATTGGCAAAAATCTTACGTGTATCTTTGTAGACAATGGACTGCTAAGAAAAAATGAATACGAAGAAGTGCTTACTTCCTACAAAGGAATGGGACTTAACGTAATTGGTGTAGATGCAAAAAAAGAATTTTACGCTGCCCTAAAAGACTTATCCGACCCAGAAGCTAAGCGTAAAGCGATTGGCAGGACTTTTATTGAGATATTTGATGTAGAAGCACAGAAAATAAAAGAGGTGAAATGGCTGGGTCAAGGTACTATATATCCAGACGTAATTGAGTCCGTTTCGGTAAAAGGGCCTTCGGCAACAATCAAGTCGCACCACAATGTGGGAGGCTTGCCCGAGAAAATGAATATGAAGGTGGTAGAGCCTCTTAATACGCTTTTTAAAGACGAAGTAAGGTTGGTAGGAAAATCGTTGGGTATAGACGATAAAATTATTCAACGCCATCCATTCCCAGGACCTGGATTGGCCATTCGTATTCTTGGCGATATTACGGAGGAGAAGGTAAGGGTATTGCAAGAAGTGGATTATATTTTCATACAAGGCTTGAAAGACAGAGCACTGTATCATTTGGTATGGCAAGCAGGTGCTATTTTACTTCCTATCAAATCGGTGGGTGTAATGGGCGATGAAAGAACGTATGAAAATGTAGTGGCATTACGAGCCGTGCAAAGTGTAGACGGGATGACGGCAGACTGGGTACATTTGCCTTACGAATTCCTAGCCGATATTTCGAACGAAATTATTAATAAAGTAAAAGGTGTAAACAGGGTAGTGTACGATATTAGTTCTAAGCCTCCTGCTACTATTGAGTGGGAGTAAAAGTGGTTTACTATTTCTAATTTATAAAGCGAGGCTATAAAGTAATTTTATGGCCTCGCTTTATTATACGATACTTTCCTCCCAACTTTTTCGATTGATCTGAATTCGAAAAGAATGATTTTCTACGTTAGCCTTAAAAACAAAAAGCCTTTAAATCATACGATTTAAAGGCTTTTGATAACATTTGTTGTGGTATCTGTCGGGGTGGCAGGATTATACCCCAGTCTTTAATATCGTTGAAAATCAATAATTTAACAGTGCTTGAATTTCAAAGGTAACCGAATAGGTCACATTTATTTAAATGCTGTTTAAGAACGTATGGTATCACTTGATAACCTATTCAAATATACAAAACTACCAAGATTCAAACTACAAAAAACGCTAAATTCTTTCAAATTAAATTACGTGTCATCCTTAGATTTTATAGTATATTTGCAGTAAAATATAATTTTAGCACAACACTTAAATATAGTTTTTACACAACGTATAAATATAGTTTTATTACGTTTTGCAAATCGAGATTGAAACCATAAATAGATAGTATAAAATGGCAACACCAGGAGAGAAATTAGCGGAATCCCTTGAAGTCCTTAAAAAACTTCAAGATAAAGGAATAGTAGCTATCAAAGGAGTTGAATTAAGTCGTGTGCACAGAGAACGCCTATTAAAAAACGGCTTTCTCAGAGAGGTTATGAAAGGTTGGTATCTATCCGTTCCATCAGAAGAAATGAAAGGTGACAGCACTTCTTGGTATGCTTCCTATTGGCATTTTTGTTCAAGATATTTAGCAGACCGATATAAAAAAGCATATTGCCTATCAGCAGAACAATCTTTACAAATACATTCAGGAAACTGGACTATTCCGAATCAACTTATAATACGATCAACAAAAGGTCTAAATGGCAATACGACATTACCATACAATACTTCATTATTTACAATGAAATCCCCCCTTCCAAAAGTGGCGGAGATTAAAGAAATTGAAGGTGTTCGAATGTTAACACTCCCCTCTTCCCTTATTCATTGTTCGGCATTGATGTATACTAAAAATCCTACTGATACCCGAACAGCACTAGCAATGATAAGAGATTCCTCTGAAATATTAGGCTTGCTCCTTGATGGTGGACACAGCACCATTGCAGGTCGTTTGGCTGGGGCTTTCCGAAATATAGGACAAACTAGAATTGCGGATGAAATAGTAAAAACCATGCAGTCCGCCGGCTATGATGTAAGGGAATTAGATCCATTTTTAACCTCCACCCCAATAGACTTATCCTCAAGGGATAAATCGCCCTACATAAATAGAATACGATTAATGTGGCAGGAGATGAGAGTTGTTATCATAAGAAATTTCCCTAAAGCTCCGGGACTTCCAAAGAATCATAGCAAATACATGAAACTTGTAGAGGAAATATATGTTACCGATGCTTATCACTCTTTATCCATAGAGAAATACAGCGTTACCCCCGATTTGATCGAAAGTGTAAGAAGTGGAAAATGGGATACTGAAAGCAACGAAACGAATAAAAAACAAAGGGATACTATGGCGGCCAGAGGTTATTGGCAGGCCACTCAAAAGTTAAGAGAAAGCCTCAAGAAAGTTATTGATGGTGAGAATGCAGGCAAAGTTGCGGATATGGAACATGGAGAATGGTACCGTGAATTGTTTGCTCCTAGTGTAACAGCGGGCATATTGAAACCCTCCGACTTAGCTGGATATAGAAATAATCAGGTTTACATAGGTCAATCAAAACATGTACCTCTTAACGTGGATGCTCTACGTGATGCTATGCCTATATTATTTGAATTGCTAAAGAATGAAAAGGAGGCATCAGTAAGAGCTGTGTTAGGTCATTTTATATTTGTATTTATACACCCATATATGGATGGAAATGGACGCATGGGACGTTTTTTAATGAATATCATGCTTGCCTCTGGTGGGTATCCTTGGACAGTAATTCCAGTCGAAGATCGAAAGATATACATGGACGCATTGGAAAAAGCGAGTGTTGAACAAGATATTGAACCCTTTTCAAAATACATTTCTTATCTCGTAGAAGCTGCCCTTGAAGGAACTCCAGTTGCTACTCTTAAAAAGTAATATTATTCAAATTGAAATAGAGCCTGAAATTTTTCAAACGAAATGGTATTCATCACCATTTTTCAATAAATTTTATTTTCCCTTATTTCAAGATAAAATTTGATATCATCCAAATTCTTAATAATATTGAACAATAGTAGAAATAGGAAGGCGACTTTTTGATTTAATAACAAGCTTATTTTTAGCAAGTCGACAACTTTTGAACCTTTTTATTTTTATAAAATCAGTACAAATAAACCAGTATAAAGCAAGCATTTTTAAAACCAGTGAAATACAATCTCCAACCATTCGATAGAGAAATCGTCGATAAGAGTGAAGTAGGCTATGAGGAAGTAAATGAAATTATCGAAGAGATTAAAGAAACAGCCTTTGGCCTAAGAACCGAACAGGAAATTAAGTTGTACATACAAAATCATCAGTCCGCACTTATCGAACAGAAACGTTTTGATGTGGTAAGTGATAAGTGCGACAGAGTACTTTATTTTATTGAAACTCATTTCCGTAATTATGTAAATGATAAATTTCTACTATCAGAGCTAGGGAAAACGAAGCGAAATCGGTATACGGATCTTATACCAATTGAACATATATTTTACTCCAAAAAGTTGATAACTTTTTTTTAATTTACATTGGACTAAAATATAAATTAATATATTTGCGTATGGCT
>JAYSUZ010000436.1:0-5074 GCA_043718845.1 Cytophagales bacterium | reverse complement strand
AGTCCAACAGGCAACTCATTTTCAAAAGCGACATAACATCCAAAAGAATCTCTGTCAATTAGTTTATTCGTTGTTTCTAAAATATAGTTTCTGTCGATAATAAAATCACTACCGCTTCTCTCGTTAAAGTCCTTTAGCAATTCAATAACCAAGTCGGCTACAATCCCCGTTTGAGTATGATTGCATTTAATAATTTCCATAGTGTACTTTTTATAGTCCTCGCTGGCGCAAGCGTGCCTCCCGATGGCGCGGACGTTCATTTATAATACTTGTATTGCTTTTGTGATTCCAAAAGGAAACCAAAATTGTCTATGCCCAGTTGTTCTTATTTGAGAGTTTTGCTCGTCTGTCAAATTTTCCCTTAAATAACTTTTTGCTAACGTAAAAGCTGAATTTATGGGTAGAACATTAAATCTACTCGGTCTTTCAATCCATTGTTGGGTTCTGTCAAGCAAAGATGTAGTAAAATAACCTCCATCATTCGAGTCGATGGATGTCTCCCCAATTGAACAAGAATAACAAATAACAGTACCATTTTCACATTTTTTCAAATAGTTATCGAAGAAAATTCTTGCTTGTTGTTTTGTTAAACGAGATGAGAAATTCCGAAGCTCTTCACCCAGAAAACCTGAAATCCCTGAGTCTACAAAGCTCCTACAAGCATCCACTAAAAACATTTGTTTAGGAGCTTTAGTTACTAAATCACCCAGTGTCAAATGTTGAGTTCTATTTATTGCTAAAATCGTCTGTCCGCTTAAATCGTAAGCTCCGTGTCCCGAAAAAATTATCAAAACATAGTCAGCATTAATTGTCTTTACAAGTTTTAGCAACTTCTCTTTGTCAGGATTTTTAACTGCAATAATTTCAGATTTGTCCCAAGCTCCACCTGAAGGAGATTGAAGGAATTTTATATAATTTTTGATATCAAAGTCAACACCTTGCAAATAATTGTCTGAAGATATGCTTCCTGGCGCTCCTATTAAAATTGCTTGTCGTTTCATTGTTGGTATCCTCCCGCTGGCGCAAGCATAAGTTTGTGCCTCTTTTTGTATCAAGCATCCGCTTGAATACGCTCAACTATACTGTATTTATTCCATCCCGTATTTTACTGGACGAAAATTCAATTTTCACTTAATTTACTCAAGCGGACGCTTGAAAATAAGAGGCACAAGCGCACGCTTGCGCCAGCAGCCCTACTTCGCATACAACTTAGCATCCTCCAGCGTAATTTTCTTTTCGCTCATTATCACAAGTCGTTCGATTACGTTTTTTAGTTCTCGGATATTTCCTGACCATTGTAGTGTTTTCAGGTACTCCACCGCTTTGGCGTCCATTTCTTTTTGCGCATTGCCGTATTCGTTGGCGATCTCCTTTAGAAAATGCTCTACCAATATCGGAATGTCGTCTAGTCGCTCTTTCAGTGGCGGCACGTGAATCAGTATTACCCCTAGGCGGTGGTACAAATCTTCGCGAAATCTGTTTTCTTGAATTTCTAGTTGTAAATCTTTATTGGTGGCGGCTACTATACGCACATCTACTTTCAATTCCTTCTCCCCTCCTACGCGCATTATTTTTTGTTCTTGAAGCGCACGGAGCACCTTTGCCTGTGCGGAAAGGCTCATGTCGCCTATCTCATCTAAAAATAATGTTCCACCATTTGCTTGTTCAAATTTTCCGATACGCTGTTTGATAGCCGAGGTAAACGCCCCTTTTTCATGACCAAACAATTCGCTTTCGATAAGTTCGCTAGGTATGGCAGCGCAGTTCACTTCTACCAAAGGGCCGTTGGCACGAGCGCTTTTGGAGTGTAGCCATTTTGCTACCAGCTCTTTCCCCGAACCGTTAGGCCCCGTTATCAGTACACGGGCTTCGGTAGGCGCTACCTTTTCTATTGTTTTTTTTATTTTTTCAATCGCAGCCGAAGCGCCCAATATGTCTACAGACTTGGCTATTTTTTTCTTCAGTACTTTTGTCTCGAGTACCAAGTTCGATTTATCCAGCGCGTTGCGAACGGTAAGTAATAATCGATTTAGGTCTGGTGGTTTTTGTATAAAATCATAGGCACCTTTCTTCGTACATTCTACCGCTGTTTCTATCGTGCCGTGCGCAGACACCATAATGAACTGTGCATCCTTTTCCATGGCAATAGCTTTCTCCAACACTTCGATACCGTCCATCTTCGGCATACGGATATCGCACAGCACTACATCGTAATTATTTTTTTCTAACAGTGCAATCCCTTCTTCTCCGTCTTTGGCTTCGTCTACTTCGTATTTTTCATATTCTAATATTTCACGTAAGGTAGCACGAATGCTTTTTTCGTCGTCTATGATGAGTATTTTTGCCATCGAATGAATCGGTTTAGTATAAAGTAAAGATACGCTAAAAATAGGGTAAGAAAATAAAAAAAGCAAGCCTATAAGCCGGGTTCTGTTCCTTCCCAACAAAGTCAAAAAGGATCTTATCATTTATCTAAAATGCACGTCGCCGTGCACCTCTAACGACCTACCCACCAACATCGGACGAGTAGCCCTACATGCGTTGGCCTATTTGGTCTTTCAACCTGTAAGGTTTACCCCAATGCTACATTACTGCACCATGAGTGGGCTCTTACCCCACTTTTTCACCCTTACCACACCTTGCGGCATGGCGGTCTAGTTTTCTGTGGCACTTTCTGTCTCCCGCCTTGCGGCGAAATCCTTCTCATTAAGAAGTACAGTACTCTGTGTTGCCCGGACTTTCCTCCCCTTTCAGAGCGATAAGACGGCTTGCTTTACACAAAGATAATTTGATAATTTGATAATTTGATGATTTGACGATTTTTTTTCATCATCAAATCGGCATATCTTCAAATTACTTCAACCTTACCAACGTAGCGCCATACCCAAACTTCTCCTTCTGTGCGTCTTGGAAAAATTTAATTCCTTTATTACTACTCAATACTTTATGAATTTCTTTTTTCAGAACGCCATTTCCTACACCATGAATAAAAACAATTTCCTCCATTCCTGTGGCCAATGCGTTGTCAAAATTATTTTGAAAGGTAGTAAGTTGTAAGGTAAGCATAGCAGTATTGCTCATACCCACATGGGCTTCGGTCAGTTTTTCGATATGCAAATCTACCTCTCTTGGCGGTTTGCTGACCGCAGATTTTGAATTTATAGTAACTTTAGTTTCCGTCATCCCTTCTTCCAACGCTTTCGCATCAATTTTGTGCGCGTCCAAATCAATTCTAAATAAATACGCTTCTCTATTTATAACTGGCGCTAACTTTTTACTCTTAAAAAAAGAAGCGGAACGGAAACGTAATTTCTTCAACAAAGGTTGACGGAATTCTGAATCGCCATACGAAAAGAAAATCAACTGAATCACAAATTCAGGCCAATTGTCAAAATCGTTAATATTTACTTCATTCAATTTTACAAAGGCTTCTTTTTCTACGACCCCTGAAAATACGCCCTTATAGAGATTATCCTTTTCTTCGCCTATTACAAAATAGGTTTTAAAACTGGTATCGTTTACCAAATTCAATTCATACGTCTGGTCGTTGAACTGTGTGAAGGCAATGTATAATCCATTCCATTTGTGCGGTGTACTGCTCATGTCCGTTTCCTCAACACCAAGCACTAAATGACTTTCTTCTGTGGCTACTACTACCAATTCACTTTTCAGTGCAGGAATACGGAAGCCGTCTTCTATTTCCACTTCTACTTGTCTGGCATCTATTATTTTTACTATCCTACCCTCTTCTTTTCCGTGGGTAAACCTTACTTTATCTCCTATCTTCATATCAAAAATATATCGGGTGAAATTTTAATCCGTGTTTATTTAATTCTAATGCTGGTGCTGGAATTTTTATGACATTGAAAACATAGAATACTTTTTTCAAAAATCCACTACGCGTTTTTATTTTAGTTAGGTCTACATCTACCGAAAGATAAAATTGACGGTACGGGTGATAACCGACTACTACATTATCATTTTTTTCGGCATAGAGCATATCCTCTGCACCGTAACCTATTGCTAGGTTTAGCCACTTGGGAAAGGCTGTTTCCTTTTTCATAAAAGAAGCTATATTGCCAGAAAGCCAATACGTCTGACCGTTATAATCCTTTAGCAATTGAGTAGAAAGACTTGACCCAAGAGTATTGGGTCTTAGTTTTGCATAACCTGTTTGATGAAAAGAATACTTCATCTGAATGCGGAGCTCTTTCCACAACAAGTATTGGGTTACTACCAACGCCGACCCGGTAGCATTGGCTATAAGATCGCCCGCAGAAGCGCCGTATTCGGGGGAATACCCATCAAATATTTCAATGGGTGATTGTAAAATAAAGCCGGTCATACTGCCATAAATAATTGCTTTTTTTTCGGATACACCAGACCACTTCAATAGATCTACACCTAACCTACTTTCTTGAAAAGCCGTTGTAGCATGACCATATTTATCCATCTGGTACCATTCCCCATTGTCGTTGAAAAAATGGAAAGCACTACGAGGATAATTTTTATACCACAACTCATTTAGTCCAATCCAAGATGCCGTATACACTGCTCCTACGGTAACCATCATTGGGATAAATCTTTTTTTGATTATCCCTGTAGCACTATCTTTTTGAGCACAGACATAAGCAGAAGGAATACTCGCCTTGATTATAAAAATTATTATTATAATTTTAAAGAATGCGCTCATCGTATTCTATTATTGAGACAATACAAGAAATGCTTCCTTCGCTCTGGTTGTTGCAAATTTATGTTCTACCATAGGCTTAGAGTAGCTAGTAGTACCAAATTCTGGAACCCATTTTTTAATATATATATAATTAGGATCAAATTTTTGTTGTTGGGTTATGGGGTTAAAAATTCTAAAATACGGTTGTGCATCGGCACCTGTACCTGCGCACCACTGCCAATTTCCATTATTAGAAGCCAAATCGAAATCCAAAAGTTTTTCAGCAAAATAGGCTTCACCCATTCGCCAATCTAAGAATAGATGTTTGGTCAAGAAACTTGCTACTACCATACGTACACGATTGTGCATGTGCCCCGTAGCATTCAACTCTCTCATACCTGC
>JAYSUZ010000435.1:0-5087 GCA_043718845.1 Cytophagales bacterium | reverse complement strand
TAACCCATGGATACTCGGAGATAAATTAACGTTTCACGAATCGTCTGAGCCCTTTCTGATTCGGATTCCACAATAAACTAGTCGATAATTTTTGCTCTAAAAAAGGGCTTGCTGTCCTCAAATAGTTTTCGGTAGGTAATGTGTTTTTTCACAATCGAAGCACCGAAGGAATCTACAAGATGGATCATTTTGGGATTAAAATCGCCAATCCAATTCATCTCAAAAATGTCGTATTTGTTTTTCGGTTGAATTATGCGGGCGGCTTCAATAATAATAGCACCTTCTACACCGCGCCCCTGAAACTCTGGGATGATACCAAAAGCTACGCCAAACATCTTACGGCAAGCACCTGTTTTTTGGTAGTATAGAAATTTAAGTTTAGCTAATAAATTGAACTTCCCATTCAAGTGTTTGAAAATTTGGTTCAACTCTGGAATCATCAAGAAGAATCCTATAGGTTCTTCTTTGTAATAGGCAAAAACCACAATGTCGGTATCTACTATTGGCCCCATCTGCTTGAAAATACTTAACGCCTGTGCCTTATTCATCCCTTTCATACCACCATGTTTCGACCAAGCCTTATTGTATATGGCAAGGAAATCATCGGCAAATTTATCCATTTTGCCTTTGTTATAATTTTTATAATTATAATTAGGGTCTTTGGCAATTCGCTCGGCGCGCTCATGGTATTTCTCTGGCAACACGGATTGTACCGGCATGCTGTAGGTATATTGTTCGAAATAATTTTTAAAGCCATAGGCTTCAAAAAAATCTTTATAATAAGGCATTGTATAAGGCATACAATAGTTTGGCTCTAAGTCAAACCCCTCTACCAATAACCCCCACCACTTGTCTCGTTCGCCAAAATTGATAGGGCCATCCATCGCTTCCATGCCTTGCGCAGTGTTCCATTCTTTGCATTTATCCAAAAGCATAAAAGCCGCTTCTTTATCGTTGATGCATTCAAAAAAACCCATACCACCCGTTTCATATTCGGTTGTTTTTGCTGTTTTTTTGTTGACGAAAGCAGCTACAC
Organism: Cytophagales bacterium; assembly: GCA_043718845.1. Taxonomy (GTDB): domain Bacteria; phylum Bacteroidota; class Bacteroidia; order Cytophagales; family Cytophagaceae; genus JANYCO01. The sequence continues at coordinate 4,051 of JAYSUZ010000435.1, read as the reverse complement.
GGCCTATCGTTTCACCGGCCTCATTAAGCAACAGCCATCTTTCCGCCGTGCCATGACGGAAAAATTTATTCTCTTTCGTATCAAAAACTTGATTTACATCCTTGTCTAACGGACGAATCCAATTTACCTCCTGTTTATATAATTGAGCGGGAAAAGAGAGGAATGCTGCTTTTGCCTTTTCGTCAAGTACTTTTTGTAGTTTCATCGCATATTGAAATAGGACACTAAAGTAGGCATTCTAACTTCTTTGACAAAAAATATTTTTGGAAAGAGCGTTTATGCGTAATCTTCTTTAATAGGCTCAATTTCTGGATTACTCAACGGTATTAGTTCAGGAATCGGATTTTCTCTACTTGGTTCGGGAATAAACTCCGGCAATTCTTGCGGAATTGGAGCTTCGTGATTTATATGTGGGATAGGCTCTATCTCAGATTTTCTCTTGCTTGGCTTTTTCATGTGCAGTACAGTTTAATTTTATTTTCGAAAGAATATTATTGAAGGTACTTTTTTAGTTCGGCCGCGGCTTGGATGAGTGCAGACCTAGTTTCAGGAAGCGTTGCTAGTCCGTTGAGTAAACCAAAATCATGAATCATTCCGTTGTAGCGTATTGTTGTTACTTTTACACCTGCCTCATTTAACTTGCGACCAAAGGCCTCCCCTTCGTCTCGGAGTATATCGTTTTCTGCCACTTGGATAAGTGTTGGCGGTAAGCCTTTCAACTGCTCTAGTGTTGCCTTTAAAGGAGAAATGTAAATCTCGCTGCGTTTAGACAAATCAGGCAAATATAAGTCGCACATCCACTTCATCATAGCAGTGGTAAGGAACCGCTGTTCCCCAAATTGCTTATAGGAAGCTGTTTCGAAATTAAAATCTACAATTGGCCAAAGCAACAGTTGAAATTTTATTTTAGGGCCTCTTTTTTCTTTCGCCATCAAAGAAATTACGGCCGCCATATTTCCTCCCACACTATTTCCCACAACCGCCAATTTCTTTCCATCAACGTTAATAATCTCTCCATGCTCCGCTACCCACTTTGTAGCCGCATAACTTTGGTTCAAGGCTTTAGGATACTGCGCTTCTGGCGTTCGAGCGTAGTTTACGAAAACACAAGCCATTCCAGAAAGAACAACTAAGTCTCGCACGAGACGCTTATGCGTATTGAAATCTCCCAAAACCCAACCGCCTCCATGTATGAAGATAAATACAGGTAATTTTTCCTTGACATTTGCGGGTCGAATAATAGTCAAAAGAATTTTATGACCATCGCTGTTAATTGTTTTTTCCGAAACCTCAATGCCAGAAATGTCCACCTTATGAGATGCTTGAGCAGTCACGAGAACATTTCGCGCTCCTTCTATAGGCAACGTTTCAACCTTCGTCCCACCAGCGTTTACACCCTCAAGAAAATGCCTAACTTCTTTAGAAAGACTCGAATCCGATTTATAATCCAGCACTTTGGCTGGGCTATTATTTTCTGATACCACAATTGTTGTCATATGTATTCTTTAATTTTCACCTAAAGGTCTATTTATTTTTGAACGATAAGGTTATACAATATTGGAGAAAAATTATATAATTCACAGTGAAGTTCTATAGGAATAACGGTTGCGTAATCGCAATGAAAAATTTTGGAAAACTAGGAATAGTGTAATATATTTCGAAAAATTTGTAACACGTTACTTGTCGAGATTGTATTCTTTTGTATACAAATTTACTAACTCTATCGCTTTAATTATTATGAAAAATAAAATAAAAACAGAAGCAGAGATTACGAAGGTGGTAGAAGAAATCCATGCAGAGATTAAGCCTGCCCTTTATGAATACTACCCAGACTCTAGCGTGCTATTTGAAAAAAAAGAAGAAAAAATAAAAAACAAGAGCAGCAGAGAAAAAGGGGGAGGCAAGAAGCCATTGCTGTAGGCTTCTGTCGAAAATAACAACGTAAAATAATAAATGAAAATCAACTACCCATTACCCGATCCCTATACTTTTTCTGTAGAAGAGATTCTACACGCTTTTCAAACAGATGCTACTAAAGGGATAAGTGAAACAGAAGCAGAAAAACGAACGAAAGAGTTTGGTTCAAACGTCTATCAAACTCAAAAACAGAAAAGCGTTTTTTTGATCCTACTTTTGCAATTTAAGAGTCCTATTGTCTACCTGTTGTTCTTTGCAGTAGGAGTCACGTTTTATTTTCAAGATTTTATCGAAGCCATTTCAATCTTAGCGGTGATTTTAGTAAATGCGCTTATTGGATTTCTAATGGAGTTGCAAGCGCGCAATTCGATGAATGCGCTCAAAGAAATGGATGTGGCGCATTCAAAAATTATTCGTGATGGAAAAATTGTAGATATTCCATCGGATAGAATTACTATTGGAGATATACTCTCGTTGGAGGCTGGCGATGTGGTTCCTGGCGATGGGTATTTGATAGCGTCCAATCAGTTGCAATGTGATGAATCTTCGCTTACGGGAGAGTCGCTCCCTTCAGACAAAAATATCGGGAAACTTTCGAAAGACACTGCCCTTGGAGACCAATGCAATATGGTATTTAAAGGCACTTCCGTGACAAATGGGAACGGGAAAGCTGTAGTTATTGGAATTGCTCAACATACGCAGTTGGGAATAATTACTTCATTAGTGGAAAATGCCGAGGAAAAAGAGACGCCACTTGATAAAAAAATAAGAGCACTAAGTAAAAAATTGATTTGGATAACATTGGGAATGACACTAATATTTGCCACCACTGGTTTTATTCAAGGCAAAAATTGGGTGTTAATTTTGGAAACTTCAATCGCTTTAACGGTTGCAGCTTTCCCTGAAGGCCTGCCTATTGTAGCCACAGTAGCCTTAGCTTATGGAATGCTTTTGATGGCCAAACGAAATGTCATCGTTAAAAAATTATCGGCGGTAGAAACCTTAGGAAGTGCCAATGTGATAGTGACTGATAAAACGGGTACTTTAACAGAAAACAAAATATACGTAGATACCTTTTGTTTTCCCGAAGAAATAGTAAAAGTTGAAATTGTAAACAAGGTGCTGTGTTTTGACAAGGGAAGTCTTGAAAAAAGTGAAGAAGCATTTCAAAAATTGAGATTAATTGGGGTGCTGTGCAACAACGCATCTCCAAAAAATGGTGAGGATAAAAAGGAGCTGTTGGGCGATCCAATAGAAATTGCACTTGTGCTCCTTGCAGAAGCATCGGGTACACCTGCAGAAAAATTGAAAATAGACTATGAGAGAATTGGCGAAATTCCTTTTAGTTCTTTTACCAAAATAATGGGCACGTTGCACAAAAAATCAAGCGGTTATTTTGTAGCAGCAAAAGGGTCTGTAGAGCATCTCTTAAAAAAATGCAGTAAAATTCAGTTGGGGGCAACGATTAAAGAATTGGAGGATGTCGACCGAAATAAAATTCTGTTGGAGTCTGAAAAAATGGCTGCGGATGGACTGCGCGTATTGGCGTTTGCCTATAAAGAGGAAGCGGAAATTAACAAAGATAATTATTTAGATTCACTGGTCTATGTGGCTATGATTGGCTTCTTAGATCCCCCTCGATTGGATACGAAAGAAGCCATTCTTTCGTGCAGAAAAGCAGGCATTAAGATTGTAATGATTACCGGCGACCACCCCTTAACGGCGCTTACTATAGCTAAGAAAGTAGGATTAGTAGATGCAGAGGAGCAAAATGTAATTACGGCACTTGATATACCTCCAATGGAATCGCATTCAGATGATTGGAACAGTAAAATACTATCGACTGCCGTTTTTGCTCGTGCCACCCCTACACAAAAATTAGAGATTGTAGCGATTTATCAAAAGGCAGGCAATATTGTAGCTATGACAGGTGATGGTGTAAACGATGCACATAAAATTGAGGTTGACTTTACTTTTGTTGCAGGTTGTCAATATGCGGCAAAGACAATTTAATGCATGTGCCAGTGGACGCACATAATTAATGACGGACGATATTCATAACATTACATTTTAGTTGACACTCGCTTCGTTAGTGTTCACAACTTTCCTAACTAAGCTTGGCGAGTTGCCAATC
>JAYSUZ010000434.1:0-2364 GCA_043718845.1 Cytophagales bacterium | reverse complement strand
CCAGCACAAATTACACAATTATTAGCTTGTACTACGACTATTATAAATGTTTTCTTAATACTGGATCATATCCTTTATCCATATAACCGGCTATTTTTTTAGCCATTTTCTCTTTATTCTCCTCCGCACCCAGCAGTACTCGGTATATAGTGCCAGCCTCCGGATTGTTTTTATCTTTCAATATGACCTGAATAAAAATACTTTTCTCCCCTTTTGTTCTTAGGCGCTGACAGAATTTTTCCAAATTGGAATTTATAAAGAACGACGCTACTTGTATTCCATAGCCTTCTGGTTTTACCTCATACCCCAAATCGTTATAGGTAGTACCCGGTTTAAACTGAATAAAGGGATACTTAATAGGGATTTCTTTCGTTTTCTTGGTTGGAACATTTTTTACAAGTACTGTGGTGTCTTTAATAGGTTCGATTTTAATAGGAACAGCCGCTGTAGTATCCTTTGCTGGAGTTATTGTTGTAGGCACAACAGTACTTGTATCGGCCTTGGTAACGGGTGTAACAATTGCAATTGCCGCTGTATCCTTAATAGGTATAGCAGGTTCAATCGTTTTTTTATGAAAATGAATCGTATCTGTGGCCTCAATAGAAGCGGTTAATGTTGGTAATACGATTTTGCTTATTTTCAACGACTTGTCTATTGTGTTGTAATTTAATGTGCCTCTGACTAAAGGATCTGTAGATTCGTAAGCTACTTTATACTTGTTTTTTGCTAAATTTTCAAAACTGAAACTACCGTCCGAATTTATGGGTAGTTTTTGAAGCACTTTTCCTGAAGAATCAATCAACATTGCCGTTACTAATTTTGCTTGAGTTGCATTAGGCAATTCTACCGTACCTTTCACCACAATATGCCCTATAGTCGGTTTTTTCAAAGTGCTCATTGTCACTTGGCGAATCACCTTAGAGGTCTTATCTTTCACTTTATAGCTCATTGAAGCCTTGTTGGTAGGGTCTTCAAATACAGCAGCATAATTTGGTGAAGTAAGATTTCTATAATTGAAATCTGTTTTTGAACCCCCTAAAATTGTTTGGGAAACTACCCTACCCGAAGGGTCTATCAGTTTGGAAACGGTACCTTTGGGCGCCTCCAATTTGGTGGCAGAAGTTGAAACCTTCCCATTTATAGTGTACGATTGAACCGTATCTTGTGGTTCATTTTTGTTGGATTGTTTTCTCACAAATGGTTTTGCACCTGCAAAAGAATAATTAAAGATCGTCTGTGTACACTCTTTATTCATGCGCTGGAAGGATATCTTATAATTTCCAGGCTCAATGTCTACAAAGTTAAATTTATTATCTTTTAAGGTGTCGATATAAGCAATCACACTGTCAAATTGATTTTTCAGTATTATTCGTACTCTACAATTCGTATCGGAAGGAACGAAGACACCCATGATATTTTCGGCGGTAGTACTGAGTTCTATTTCATGTTGGAAACCTTCTCGCAGCAATACTGCAAAGTTTGCATCACGACTAAGTATATTTTCAGAGATCTCATCTTCTACCATTTCTAATTCCAATTCATCGTCTGCAATATCAATTTTATTGTAATTTAAAATTTGCAAATCGGCACGAATTATTTTTCTATACTTTTTAGGAAGCATGAATTTATAGTCACCAGGCTCTATTCCTTTAGCGAAGAATATCAATGCTTTTTCATCCGTTGGAGTATTTTGAAGCACTATTTGAGCGGTATCGGTTTCTTCTACGGGAAGTATTTTTTTGTATGGCTTTGCCGGATTTTTATAAATAATAGTACCTTTCACATCTATAGAGCGGCTATTTTTCCAATCGTCTCTATCCAGCGTAGCAAGAAGTTGTTTTTGAGGTTTAAATAATTTTACGTTTACACCTGCCGATACAGAGTGGTAAACAAAATTAGAGGCATTATAAAAATAATATTTTTCAATAAGTGCATTGTTTTTCCCTGAATTTTCATGAATGCTATATTCTGCGAAAAAATTTATTTTTTTAGTGAGCTTAACTTCAACCCCTGCACCAAAACTAACGCCCATGGTAGGCATGTTGGACAGTTTTAATTGCTTTTCGTTGTAGTTTATAGAATCTAACTGAATCCCATTTCCTATTATATTGCTCGTACTTCCGGCATCAGGAACATAAGTATAGCTGTTTGCTTTTCGAGCAAGTGAAATTAAATTCAAATTTACGCTAGCCAGCAAATAAGGATTTATTTTTTTATCTTTTAAAATACAATACTTAAAAGTAGTTCTAAAGGAATGATTGGATAACGATCTACTTCCCGACTTGGCATTTAGTAAATAAGTATAATTTTCGCCTAGTTGGAATCTTTTTGTCAATTGGAAATAGGCGCCCAATCCAAGAAGAG
>JAYSUZ010000433.1:0-12150 GCA_043718845.1 Cytophagales bacterium | reverse complement strand
TTACTTCTTGCTTCATTTCTTTTTTTGTTTTAAAAGGTCTAAAACAACTTCAATGATTAAATCTTCTTGTCCCGCAATCACATTTCGTCTTCCCAATTCAAAATACACATCCCTCGGATCAACGTTGTATTCGTTGGCTATCCTGGTTACATGTTTTGCAAATCCAGAGAAAACGCCCGCCATTCCACTTACAATGCTGTCTGATTTGATTACGGGTATTGTAGGCATAATTTCCTTTTCAGCTATATCGGAAGCGTCCAACATTTTATATAAATCAACACCTGTTGTATACTTCAATTTATCCAATACTGCAATCAATACTTCCAATTGTGTATTGCCAGCACCAGCACCGAAACCACGAGCAGTTGCATCTAAAATTTTGGCACCAGCTACGGCAGCGGCTATAGAATTGGCAACTGCCATACCTAAATTATTATGCCCATGAAAACCTACAGGTACAGACAATCCCGCCACCAACGCCTGAATACGCTCGGTGACATCGTCTGGCAGATAAGCTCCAGCAGAATCCATAATGATAATTCCTTCTGCACCATACGACTCCATTTTCTGCGCTTCTTCTACAAGCAATTCTACAGAGGCCATGTGACTCATCATTAGAACGCCATACGCTTCTTTGCCTTTCTCTCTTACAAAACCCAAATGCCTTTGCGTAATATCCGCTTCGGTGCAGTGAGAGGCAACTCGAATAACGTCTACACCTATTTCGATAGCTCTTTTTAAGTCTCTTTCTATAGTCGCAAATCCTGGAATAACATGAATCCCAAGTTTACTAGAAGTCAAATACTTTCGCGCTGTTTCGAGCATCGTAACATCGTCAACAGCACTTAGTCCTACTTGCAAAGAAGACGCTCCTAGACCATTACCATGTCCGACCTCAACAATAGGCACCTTGGCTTCGTTTGCTGCTGCGGCATATACTGCTATTTGGTGCGCCGACAACTGGTGTGCTACAGCGTGGTTGCCATCTCGTAATGTTGGATCACTTATTAAAATAGAATTTTTCATATCAAGCTAAACCCCCTTGGAAATTTTTTTTGCATATTCTTCCGCTACTGCTATTGCTGCACAATTAATAATATCAAGATTGCCGGCATATTTTGGAAGATAGTCTCCTAACCCCTGAACTTTTACCATCACCACAATTCTATCATTTTCGAAAATAGGCGAAACCAATAATTGGTACCCTGGAACATATTTATTTATTTCCACCACCATCGCTTTTATAGCGGTTGTCAACCCTGCAATATTAGGATTTTTGACCTTAGCAAAAATAGTCGTTTGCATATCAATACAAGGCTGTGCTGGATTAAGATTAAGAATAGCTTTCGTTCTTTTGGCTTTTGAAAACAATTTCAACCCGTCTTCCGTTGTTTGAATATATTCGTCCAAATTCAGGCGTGTGGCAGGACCAGCACTTCTAGAAGCAATGCTAGAAACGACTTCTATATATTCTACCTCGTCATGAGTCTGTCCGATAAGATAGGCGATAGGAATGGACGCCTGTCCTCCACAGGTAACCATATTGACATTTTGTTGTTGAATCGCTTCTTGAATATTTACGGCAGGAATACACATCACTCCAATTTTTGCAGGAGTCATATCCACTACAATTTTTCCTAATTTCTTAAGAATATCCCAATGGTACTTAGCGTCCTTTGCTGAAGTCGCATCAAACACTAAATCACAGCAGTCTGGATCTTTTACAATTGCGTCAATACTTTTATCCGAAACTTTCACCCCTAGATTTATCGCCTTTGCCATACCTGGCGAAGAAAGATTACGCCCAATGAACAAAACACATTCTAGATACGCTGATCGTTGTATTTTTATCAATAAGTCTGTACCAATATTCCCACTTCCTAAAATGGCTACTCTTAATTTCGTCATATTCGTGAACTTATACTTCGATTGCTTTTGACTTAGCACTTAGTCCGTTTAACATGTTCTTCGCTAGCTCTTCTCTGTCCAAGAATGGGTAGAGGTCTTCTAATGGTGGAGAGATTAGTGATCCGTCTTTTTGAATAAACACCGACAGTTTGGGAACAAAAAGTTGTTGTGGGTGCATAAATACTTCACAAATCACTGGGCCATTATACGCTTGTACCTGTGGGATAATTTTTTCGAAATCATCCCACGTTCTTATCTGAAAATTCTTAATTTTAAAAGCATCGGCAAGTGCACTAAAATCAGGACAAGTAACACCCGATTTTGCATCTGTACCCGCACCTCGTCCATTAAAAAGTGCTTTCTGCGTATGCTTAATCATTAAATAACCATCGTTATTAAAAATGAATAGTTTAATAGGCAATTGATGATGCACCATTGTCTGCAATTCCTGCAAATTCATCATCATCCCTCCATCACAATTCAGACAGATTACCTCTCCTCCGTTAGTAGCTATAGAAGCGCCAAGCGCTGCAGGTAGACCAAAACCCATCTCTCCCAACCCTAAAGAAGTCATTAAGCGTTGTTGTTTTTTCAACTTCAATACTTGATGTCCACTTAAAAGCGCAGTACCCATATCTGTGACAATAATTTGGTCGTCTTTTAAGTGATTGTTCAACTTATCCATAAATGTATATGAATTTATGAAACCATCTTGGTCTGCATGGTCTTCTTTCCTAACCCATGGGTAGCGCTGACGAAAATCATCGCAGGTAGCAATCCATTTGTCTATGTTAGGATATTGGAAATCTTGTGTAGCTGCTAAAAGAACTTCTAAGAAATCTTTGGCGTCTGCATGGATTCTATACTTAAACCTACCTTCGTATTTCGAAAGTTCATCGGCTGCTATATCAACTACTGCCACTTGTGCCAAGGGAGCAAATTCGTTAATATCATAACCCACCTGAGGTATGGCTAATCGTGTACCGATACAAAGAAGGAAGTCGCAATTTTGTAAAATAAAATTAGCAGCACGTTGTCCATAAACACCCGCACGACCGTATACCAAAGGATGGTCGGAATCAATCATATCAATTCCTGCCCAAGTAACTAATGCTGGCATATTTAATTTTTCAAGTAGCGGTTCTATTAATTTTTCAGCTTCCGCTAAACGAATACCGTGCCCTAACCAGAGTAACGGTCTTTCCGCATTCTTCAACGCATTTAGGACTTCCTCTACCGAAGTACCGAGTGCGTCTTTTTTCGTCGCCGTATTCGTTTTCTCGATTTCTTCCTGATGAAAAACGCGCAACTCTTTTTCGTCAATCGTTGTGGACTGAATATCCATTGGAATGTCAAGCCAGCAAGGGCCAGGTCTGCCTGCGGTTGTTAACGCATACGCTTTTTCAAGTTCGTATTTGGTTTCAAGTGGGTTCGTAACACGATGCGCATACTTCGTAACTTTTTCAACCATTTTCGAACTGTCGTATCCTTGAACGCCCCACATTCTAAAATCTTCGTGAATTTTTAAATATTTAGAATTTTCGTTACCCGAAATAATCAGCCCTGGTATCGAATCTGCCCAAGCACTCACAACCCCTGTAATACCATTGGTCGAACCCGCACCTGTTGTCAATAGAGTAGCCGAAACTTTGCCTGTAATTCTATAATACGTCTGCATTGCCATACATGCAGCTTGCTCATGATGCACACAAATTATTTCGGTATAGCCCTTTTTGAATATAGAATCAAAAATATGAGCGTTCCCAGCTCCAATTATACCAAATACATGTCTAATTTCTTTTTCTTCCAAAAAATCAGCAATCATGTCACTTATCTTCATATTCGTTATTTTCAATTAAACACTATAAAATTTCATTGTTTTCTCGATGGCTAGTGTTAAGTCGATATGAATAGCTAAACCAAGCTTTTTAGCTCGATTTACGTTAGGCACATATCTACTCACTTTCGCATTTTCCACTTCAGGTTGCAAAATACGAATTTTTACGTTGGCATTATTTTCTTTTACGATTTTTCTTGCAAGTTCCGCAATGGTGAGCTCAATATCAGATCCTACATTGTAAGGCACACCGCTTTCCCCTTTCACTAATATAGTCCAGAGCCAAATAACTAAATCAGAAGCGTACAAATAAGAACGATAAGGTGTGCCGTCTCCGTTAATCAATAGGTCTCTTTTATTTAATACATCATTTATAAAATTGCCAATTGCAAAATGTCCATCCAACGGCAAATAAGGCCCAACAAAAGCATAACACCTTGCTATTTTAGAATTTACACCATAATTTTTATGATAAATAGCACACAACATTTCGGCAACCCTCTTCCCTTCCCCATAAGCGGCATCTTTACTGTAACTATCTGGACATCCATTGTACTCCTCGTCTACATGTGTCATTTCGGAAGGCTGTTTCCCATATACAGCACCCGAACTTGTATGAAGTATTGCGCTTATATTTTTAACTCTAGCAAGTTCCAGTACTCGTTTTGTTCCTTCTACTATAGTGTCAAACATCAATAGTGGCGCCTCAAGATTTAAGGAGACACTGGCTTCCGTAGCCGCATGTATAATATAGTCGAGGGGCACTTCTTCTGGAAAAACAAACGAGCGAATATCTCCTTTTAGAAAAGAAATTGTGGGATTATTAAATTGCGGGTTTAACGCTAAAAACGCCTCTGGATTTCTGCTTAAAACAATGAGTTTTGCCTCTAAGGACAATTCCCTATTTGCATAAGCAAAGCTTTCCAACAACCATTTACCAAAAAAACCAGTCCCCCCCGTTATAAATAGCGTCTTCCCTCTCATCTCCCCCCACAGCGAATTCGTATATTTTACAATGTGAGCAAGATCGGAGGATAGCTTGTTTTCCATTCTACACTTATTTTAAAAATTGCTCTATTTGAGCGCTTGTATATGCTTTTATAGTTGCGCTGCTTGAATAATACTGCTTATACCATTCAACCGTAAGACTAACCGCTTCTGAGGCATTCATTTTAGGTTTCCAGTCAAGCGCTGTAAGTGCTTTTGTAATGTCCAGCTTCAACAATCCTGCCTCATGAGGTTGATTAGCCTCTTTTTTTACTTCATAGGCGCCGCCGCCCCAAGCATTGATGGCAAGGTTTACCATATCAAGTACGGGTAATGCATCTGTACTTTCAGGACCAAAATTATATGCCTGAGAAAATCGTACTGGATCTGTAGCGAGCTTTGAACCCAACAGCAAGTATCCTACAACAGGCTCTAAAACATGTTGCCATGGACGAACGGCTTGTGGGTTGCGAATTATAATTTTTTCATTTGCGTTTAGCGACTTTATAATATCAGGAATCAAACGGTCTACAGACCAGTCTCCTCCTCCTATTACATTGCCCGCACGCCCTACGGCTATGGCTTTTTGATGTTGCGAATAGGTAGCGGTATGAAAAAAAGAATTACGATAAGAGTCGATTACCAGCTCAGCGCAGGCTTTACTAGCACTGTAAGGGTCGTAACCGCCCAATCGGTCGGTTTCTCTATAAGGATAAATCCATTCGTTGTTGTGGTAAACTTTATCGGTGGTGATTAATACTACTGTACACGTTTTCTCTAACATACGAACCCCATCCAACAAATTAGCAGTTCCGATTGCATTTACTTCAAACGTTTCGGAAGGAATCTGGTACGACAAGCGCACCAAGGGTTGGGCGGCAAGATGGAAAACAAAATCGGGTTGAAAACTAACGATTTCATCTGTCAACTTTTTTCTGTTTCGAAGATCGTCAATCACAGAAGTGCAGCTACTATTTCCCTCAAGCAGGTAAAACAAATCCTTCTCGGTCTTGGGAGCCAAGGCATATCCTTTCACTTCTGCGCCAAGTAGTGTCAGAAGCTCGAGCATCCATGACCCTTTAAAGCCTGTGTGTCCCGTTAAGAACACCTTTTTGCCAGAATATACTTTTTTCAGTTGTTCAAACATAGTAATTACCAAATTTTCCAAAGTGCTTTTTTCTCTGCCCAGTTTTCTTCTAACTCAACCTTATCGCGTAACGTATCCATTGGCTTCCAAAAACCTTCGTGCTTGAAAGCGACGAGTTGCCCATCAGAGGCTAATTTTTCCATCGGCTGACGTTCAAAAATAGTGGAATCTCCTTCTATATAATTGAACACTTCTGGCTGGCAAACAAAGAAACCACCGTTTATCCAAGAGCCGTCACCTTTCGGTTTTTCAAGAAAGGAATGCACTCTATTGTCTTCTCTTATATCCAATGCTCCAAAACGGCCAGAGGGCTGAACGGATGTGACAGTACATAGTTTTCCGTTTTTTTTATGAAACTCAACAGATGCTTTTATATCTACATTTGAGACGCCATCTCCATACGTTAAAAGGAAAGGTTCATTCCCTACATGCGACTGAATGCGTTTGATACGACCGCCTGTCATAGAATCTACGCCTGTATCCACAAGGGTGATTGTCCATGGCTCTGCTTGCGAATCGTGTACTTTCAGCGAATTATTTTTCAAATCAATTGTCACATCCGACTTGTGCATGAAGTAGTTTGCAAAATATTCTTTTATGAGGTACCCTTTATAGCCACAGCAGATCACAAAGTCATGAAATCCATGGGCAGAATATCCTTTCATGATGTGCCATAAAATAGGCATGCCCCCAATTTCTACCATTGGCTTTGGCTTCAAAACTGTTTCTTCAGACAACCTGGTTCCTAAGCCACCAGCGAGTATTACTACTTTCATATTTTCTATTCTTTAGTTAAGTTCAATTTCAACAGTGTCTGTTGTTGGGTAGCTACAGCACAGCAAGCGTTCATTTGGCTCTAGCGCTATACCTTCCGGCGCTTTGTCCATACCTATAAGCTGTATATTTCCAGACACCAACGTTGCTCGGCAAAGGCCACATGTTCCTGTTTGACAAGAATAAGACAACTCCAACTGCTGGTCTAATCCCGCCTCTAAAATACTCTTTCCTTTTACAACTTCCAACACTGTTGATTGTCCGTCCTTTTTGAGGTGTACAACCGCCGTCCGAACATCTTTCAGTTGGTTTTCATCTACTTTATGTTCAAACTCTTCTGTAAAAATGCGTTCTAAAGGAACAGCATTTCGAGACAATACATTCTTTACGGTATTCTTGAGTTCCGTTGGACCACAAATATAATGCAGCGAAGTGCCCAAATTGTCACAGCTCGAAAGTAGTTTCGCACTACGCTCGGCATCTATTCTTCCTTCAAAAAACTCCGAACCGTTTTCAATTTTAGTTTCTTTGGTAAAAAAATAAAACAGCTCAAATCGTTCGGGGTTTTGTTCTTTTAAAGTTTGAAGCTGGTCGTAAAATATTGTTTGTGTTCTAGTACGGTTACCATATACTAGTGTCACTTTTTTTTGCGCCATTAAGGCTGTTTTTAAGATCGACATTAACGGTGTAATCCCACTTCCTGCACCCCAAAGGAAAAGCCCTCCTTCATGAGACATTTCTTTAGTGTATGCAAAAGCACCCATCGGCGGCAGTACCTCTAGGGCATCCCCCACTTTTACCATATCTATTAGGTGGTTGGATACGACACCTTTCGTAATACGTTTTACAGTAATATCAAGCGTAGCGTCGATACCCGGAGCGGACGAAAACGAATAAGGCCGCCTGTATTTTCGATTGTTTATCGTGAGTATTAAGGTGATGTAATGCCCTGATTGGTAGGCAATTTTTTTCAGTGCAGGCTGCTTAAAGCAGAAGGTATACGTATCTTCCGTTTCTTTGCGAATTTCAATTATTTTAAGCGTAAAAGTAGTCAATAGGATGGGTTAGTTACTTGCTGAATAAATTGTATTTTAAAATGCAATAAATAGCTCGAAAACCGTCTTTCCAACCTATTTTTTTTCCTTCCTCATAGGTTCTTCCATAATACGAAATCCCTACTTCATATATTCTAATATTTTCTACGCGTGAAATTTTTGCGGTAACCTCTGGTTCAAATCCAAATCTATTTTCTTTCAACACAAGCGCCTGAATTGTTTTTGTATTAAACAATTTATAGCAGGTCTCCATATCGGTAAGGTTGAGATTTGTAAAGACGTTGGACAGTGTAGTGAGAAATTTATTTCCAATAGTATGCCAGAAAAACAAGACCCTGTGAGGGTTTCCACCCATGAAGCGGGATCCAAAAACCACATCGGCAAAGCCTTCTAAAACAGGCTTTAAAAGAATAGCGTATTCTCTTGGATCGTATTCCAAATCTGCATCTTGGATAATTAGATAATCTCCCGTAGCGGCTTTTATACCCGTATGCAAAGCGGCACCTTTCCCTTTATTAAACGAATGTTTATAATACGTAATAGCCAACTCTGGATTCGTTGCCATATAGTTCTTTATTGCTTCTTCGGTATCGTCTTTCGAAAAATCGTTCACAATTATTACTTCTTTTTCGATACCATTGTCGAGTACTACGTTTTTTATTTTATCTAAAATAAGATGAATGGTACGGCCTTCGTTGTAGGCAGGAATTACAATGGAGAGTTTTTTAATCATATATTAACCACTAGACAATTGAAATAAATACATTTCCCTTAAATAGTTACATTACTACTCAAAATAATTTTTCACACCAAAACCACCTTTTTTCAAATATTCATCTTTCTTGAACAAGCGCAAGTCGGATTGCATCATATCTTTTACCAAGTCTGCCAACGTATGTTTAGGAATCCAACCAAGTTTTGTATTGGCTTTGCGAGGATCTCCAATAAGCAATTCTACTTCTGTAGGACGGTAGTAGCGTTCGTCAACGGCCAATACCACTTGTCCTATTTTCACTTTATATTCTGGGTTTGTAGACGATTTTACGAGGGCTATTTCTTTCTCTTCTTCGCCTTGAAATTCTAGTTCAACACCTATTTCAGCGAAAGCCATTTTTACAAAATCTCTCACAGGAGTGGTCACCCCAGTAGCGATTACAAAATCTTCGGCGGTATCTTGCTGTAGCATCAACCACATTGCTTCTACATAGTCTTTGGCATGCCCCCAATCGCGTTTCGAGTTTAAGTTTCCAAGGAACAATTTATCTTGTAAACCCAAGCCGATACGAGAAACCGCTCTGGTGATTTTTCGGGTCACAAAGGTCTCCCCACGGATAGGCGACTCATGGTTAAACAATATACCGTTGCAGGCATACATACCATAGGCTTCTCTATAATTGACAGTGATCCAATAGGCGTACATTTTTGCTACACCGTAAGGGGAGCGCGGGTAGAAAGGAGTAGTCTCCGACTGAGGCACTTCTTGTACCAAACCGTAAAGTTCTGACGTAGAGGCCTGATAAATTCGGACACTTTTAGTCATGTTTAGCAAACGTACCGCTTCCAAAATTCTTAACGTCCCCAACGCATCTACGTTCGCTGTATATTCAGGCGTGTCAAAACTTACCTTTACGTGCGACATGGCACCAAGATTGAAAATTTCGTCGGGTTGTACTTCTTGTATAATTCTGATAATATTGGTAGAATCTGTTAAATCGCCATAATGCAACTTGAAATGCACGTCTTTTTCATGCTGGTCTTCGTATAGGTGGTCTATTCGGTCGGTGTTAAAAAGTGAGCTTCTTCTTTTGATGCCGTGTACTTCGTACCCTTTTTTCAATAGAAACTCCGCCAAATATGCACCGTCTTGACCAGTGATTCCCGTAATTAATGCCTTTTTCATCCTTCAAAAGTAGTGTTTTTTTTAGTTTCTCAATAATTTTGTAACCAGAAATTTATGTATCTTTGGCAAAGAAAATTTTTCTATCCGAAAAATACCAAATTTTGACAGTTGTCCTAATTCGACAATCAGTCACAAGTATTTGTTTTTAAAATAGTTATAGAATGAAAAAAGCAATTGTTACCGGTATTACCGGACAAGACGGCGCCTACTTGTCGAAACTGCTCTTAGAGAAAGGCTACGAAGTAATAGGCATAACCCGAAAAACCTCCCAAGCCAATACCAATCTCCAATACCTTGGCGTACAGGATAAAGTAACGTTGCTCGAAACCGATTTATTGAATAAGTACGCTATTATTGAGCTGCTTGAAAGGTACAAGCCCGACGAATTTTACCATCTTGCCGGTCAGAGTTCTGTAGGGGCTTCCTTCAACTACCCTATTGAGACCATGCACTTCAACTCGCTAAGTGTTATTAATATACTGGAAGCCATCCGCAATTTAAATGCCTCCACCCGGTTTTACCAAGCGTCGAGCAGCGAGATGTTTGGAAATTTGAAGGAAGAAAACCTTCCGGTGAAAGAAACGTTGCTATTTCACCCTACTAGCCCTTACGGCATCTCCAAAGTAGCCGCGCACTGGACGGCGGTAAACTACAGAGAAGCGTATTCTATTTTTTCTGCGTGTGGTATTTTATTCAACCATGAATCTTGTTTGAGAGGCAAAGATTACGTTACAAAAAAGATCATCATGACAGCCCTTAAAATTTCCAGAGGGGAGGCTACCGAATTGCTTGTTGGAAATACGAATATATACCGAGACTGGGGGTATGCACCAAAGTATATAGAAGCCATGTGGCTCATATTACAACAAGACGAACCGTCCGATTACCTGATTTGCTCGGGCGATTATATGAGTTTAAAAACGTTTATAGAAAAAGTTTTTACGCAACTGGGGTTAGATTATAAAGAATACGTAAAAGTAAATCCAACCCTAAAGCGAAAAAGCGATTTGCCTATTATTTATGGCAATAATACAAAAGCCAAAAAACAACTGAACTGGGATTACAACATGTCGATTGACGAACTTATTTCCCAACTCATAAAAGATGAGATAGCGTACAGTACTTGGCAAAAAGAGCATTCGTTAGTCTACTAACGCAGCATTTGCTTTCAAGATTGCGGCTATCCTTTGTTGGTAAAGGGCTCCAATGGTAGCGAAGCTGTGATGGTGCTCGATATAGGCTTTCGCGGCTTGGCCTATGGTTTTGCAAAAAGCCGGATCGTCGTATACTTTTCGCATAAAATAGGCGGCGTGTCCAACATCCGGATCTGCCCACATTGCACCTTCTTCTACATGCACAAACTCTGACTTCTTCACTTCAATCCGTGTATAGTTTACAGGACAAGAGTTTGTTTCGTTCATAAAATCGGTATTGCCAGAGTAGTTGGTCGCAATCACTACTTTCCCCATTTTCATAGCTTCTGCCATGCCCAATCCAAACCCTTCTGAGCGGTGTAGCGATATGTAGGCATCACAGACCCCAATCAGTCCAAGTATAGAGGGGCGGTCCACTACTTCATCCAAAATTATAATTCTACTATCAAAGCGCACCTGCACTCTCAAGGCTTCTACCTTTTTAGAATGCTCGGCATCTGTCTTTATTCTGTTTATTTTTATTACCAAACATGCCGTATCCTTTTTCTCCATAGGAAAAGCCTGTGTAAAGGCATCGATTACGGCTTGAGGGTTTTTTCGTACTACAGACGAAGACATGTCAAACGTAAAAAGGAATACGAATGCCTCTTCGGGCAGCTGAAAAGAGCTGCGAGCGTAGCCTTTGGGCAACTCAAAATCTACCGCTATGGGCATATAGTAGACGGGAAGTTTGGTGGACGCTTCTAGCACTTCCTTTATAAACGTGGTAGGTGCCCAGATCTCCTGAAGGTAACTGTTTTGCGCCGTCCATTCGGAAGGGTATTTTGATAACTCCCAGTAGCCGTACCCAATATTATAATGCTTTTTAAGTGCTACTCCTCCTTTTGCAGAAGCCATATAATCAAGTATATAGTCTGAATTTATACAAAAAAGATTGATCAGAAAGGGATTGTCTTCTATAATAAAGGCTTCTAGCGCTTTGTTAGGAGTGCTCGATCGGTGTTTTTTGAAATTATTTACACAGAATGCTATGGTTGAAGTATTTATAGCATTTGCAACAAATCTTAAATGTTCGGCCAATCCAAAATTATCTTTGGCAAAGCCTATAAGATTTACGCCGGCCGTCACTTTCTTATCGCTGTGTTTCCAAGTACAAAAACACCTTACTATGTACGTAGGGATATACAGTATTGCAAGCAACAATCCTCTTAAAGGCTCGGAAAATGGCCCTTTAAACAACTGCTGTTTTGATTTAAAATAAATACTTCTTATGCTCCACAGATCGGAAATTGCCATATAAAAGGGCTAACATGTTTAGATTAGCTTTTGGTTTTCCTCCAAATATACAGTTCTCTTTCTATTTATGAAAATAATAGGGCGCACTCTTC
>JAYSUZ010000432.1:0-5126 GCA_043718845.1 Cytophagales bacterium | reverse complement strand
TATTAAGAATCATCTCTCTATAATTGTCTCTAAAAGTAGTATACACCTTTCGCTGCTCCTCTTTCATCTCACACATCAAAATATCTTCCGTCTTGTCTGGCAAATCCTGCGCTACTTGCTCTTTTGTGCGTCTCAACATAAAAGGTGCTATCAACTTACGAAGCGTCAACGCTACCGATTGATCTCCATTTTTATCAATAGGTGTAGAAAAATGATTTTGGAAATGAGTACTATTACCCAATAGCCCTGGATTAGTAAAACTCATTTGAGCATACAAATCAAAAGTATTATTTTCTACAGGAGTACCCGTCATTACGATCTTTCCTCTCGCTTTCAACAAACATACTCCTTTGTAACGTTGCGAATTTGGATTTTTAATGGCTTGAGATTCGTCCAAAATTACATAATTGAAAGTAGTTTTTCGAAGCAATTCAATATCATTGATTACCAATCCATAGGTAGTAAGGACTAGGTTGTATTTTTTAAAATCAATAGCATCCTTATTGCGACCAGCACCCGTGTAATCTAAAAATGCTATGTCTGGCGCAAATTTCTCCAGCTCTCTTTTCCAGTTGAAAATAAGTGTAGTGGGCATCACTACCAAATTTGTTTTCTTAGGGTATAATTCGATTTGCTTTTTTATGAAACAAATCATTTGTAATGTTTTCCCCAGACCCATATCGTCGGCCAAGCAACCGCCCCAACCAAATTCATCTAAAAACATCAACCAATTATAACCCTCCAGCTGATAAGGCCTCAGCGAAGCATTAATACCAGTAGGCAATTTATGAGATTTTATTTTATCAAACTCAAATAATTTGCGCTTCTTTTCTTCTAGTTCTTTAATTATTTCTTCCTGATCACTTTCCATCAACAAGGTGTCAAGAATATTGAAATGCAATTTGGAAACCTTCAAATTTCCTTCCTTGTCAATCTCCGCAGTGCGCAAGAGATGTGCGTATTTCTCAATCCACTCTTCGGGCAATAGGCCTAAAGAACCATTTCCCAACTGAACATAATTGTCTTTTCTAAATAGTGCTTTCTGGATTTCTTTTAAGGAAACAAGTTGATCTCCAAAATTCACCTTCATATCCACTCCAAACCAATCAATGCCAGAGCTTATCTTACTCGTTACAGAAGGTTTATAAGGCGAGTAGTTGACTTTTTTTAATTTTTCTAATCCAAAAATTGTTATCTCTTTTTCTTTTAATTGATTAAAAAAATCAAAATACCAGCCTTTCTCAAAAATCTTATCAAAGTGTACATAGAAAAATCCTCTGTTTTCTTGGTCTTTAAAATCAAGATGTAAAGGCACTAAAAAATCCTTCATCACTTTTTCTTGCACTGTATTTCGATTGTATTGAATATAGTTTTCACCAAGTGTATCCAATATTATTTCTTCTGAAAATAATTCCACTTCTCCTTCTTCGTATACTGCTAGTGGTTTTATAAGTAGAAAATTCCCTTGTTCGCTCAGGTAGATATGAAATCTTAAAGCCGACGCCTCTTTCGTTATAATTTTCTTTTTCAATTCCATGTGTACAGAATAATTTTTAGTAAGTGGCAGAACGAAATTTTTAAGAAATTCATGTTCGCCAGATTCGTGCATACTTATTTCTGGAGTCTCTTCAAAAAGTTTTATATAGGTAGTATCTTCGTGCGATTTTAGAAAAAATAATTCATCGTTTATTTTATAGTAATAAAACTCAAAATTATCTAATTCATCTTCTGTTAGTGCCTTTCCTTTTAGCATCACCTCCATCGTAAGCGACAAAAAAGGAGGCTTGTGCACAACTGTAAACTCTAGCGTTGGAGACTCCTCGGCTATTTTCACCCTCTCCATATCGCTATTATTCCTTGACCCTACATAAGCATAGTCGGAATAATATACACGTTCCGTCTTTAGAAACGGAATAATTGCTTCTAGTAAAGTGTGATAGAATTTTAGATGTGAAATATAACCGTACTTCGTATCGGTTGGATAAGGTGATTTTTTCTTAGAAACAAAATCAATCTTTGTTTCGAGCAACTTCTGATTTTCGGTAAGCACAGGCAACCCTTTACCCTTTTCGATACTTGCTTCACGAGAGTAAATCAATTTTGATAGTTCGTTGGTTTTGGGATTCAAACTTCCACATAAAATCCTAATCCTTGGTGCTAAATCGTTGTCTTGTGACTCAAATGCATAAACCGTTATAGGCGGTTCTTTTGCAGACATCTTTTTCTTCGAACTATACTCTATTGGAATTTTAACGTTCACTATTTCATCTTGCACTTCTTTAAAAAAATGCGCGGCAAACCCATCTTTTCTCAGCATCCCCCTTTTTTTGGGAACAGCCGTATAAATACCCCTTCTTATTTCGAACGTAAAATAATTATCCAATTGAGGATCTTCAGGACTGAATCCATAAGGAAGCAGCGCCTCTTTTAAGAGCGCTGCTTTTGAAGGATAATTTTCTAGGAAATTTGGTTCTGTATACTGCTTGCTGAGTCCTTGCAATAAAATATGTTTATGCAAACAAAGTGCCGATACTGTTTCCTTGCACGTACAGGTCAACTGAAGCATTCCATCAACTACATCAATACTTACATAATTTTGCGCCCAAGTATAGCCATTTTCCAGAACCATAGCCGTTGCATGATTTTGCCAAGTTTCTTTCAGTTGGATTGCATTCGGATAATATTCAGCATATGCTTCGGCTAATGAACTATTATTCGAATAGCTATACTTCTCTACAAACGCACGCGTAATAGGCTCAAGAGGCAATAGAATATGTGCAGAATTAAAACGAGTCCTCGTACTGTTTTTATTGTTCATTGTAACATCAAGTAAATAAAATTGTATGGACGCACTAATATGTTTGCAGGACTCCAGATGTGTTTCATAATAAACGCAATTACACTGTACTTCCAAGCGCTCTTTCTCTACTACTAGCTTCACCGAATAACGCTGACTCGAAGATTCACTTTTTACAGAATACACTAAAATCCCCTCTTCCTTTTTTTCCAGCACTATGCCCTTAGCCATTAAAATTCTTTTTCCTCGGCTTTTTATTTCAGACCTAATCGACGAAAGGAAATCTTGAACTGTTTTTATTGTTTTTTTGTCCTCCATTTGAAATTTGGAATAGAAATTTTCTCACTTCACAAACATTCTTTCTCCTACTTCAATACGAGTATTCAATTTATTTTCCGCTGGCGGTATAGGGCAGCTAAAGCGGTAGTTGTAGACGCAGTAAGGATTGTAAGCAAAATTGAAGTCCAATACAAAAGAAGTGCTATCCCCTATTTCCAAATCCAAATACCGCCCTCCAGAATATGTTTCCTCCCCATTTGTTTGATCGTAAAAAGGAAGAAAATAACCTGGCGCATCTTTGCTCAAAGAGGCATTTCTATATATAACAAGTGTGTCTTTTTGATCATTGAGCTCAAAAATAGCTTTTGCAAAACGCCAGTATTTATTTTTTTCTCCGTCGTTGTTAACAATCGTTACAAAAGACGAATCCTTAATAAGATCAATAGTCGGCGTTATAGAATACGTTTTGTTTGGGGCAAAATAAAGCAATTCTTTAAACCCAACTTGATCTTCAATAGGCGAGTTTTTATCTGTTTTGAAATAGTCGTTTTTCTCTTTTCGATAACTTACGATACTTTGTGTATAAGCATCTTGAAGACCACTTACCATTATTGAAATTATTATTATCACTGCCGAAATAGCAATTCCTACTAGGATAATTTTTTTTGTCTTTATTTTATACGAGCCTACCTTCATCTGCAAAACTATAATATTCTAAATCTGTAAATATCAAATGGTCAAGTACTGGAATTTCCAGCAACTTACCTCCTTCTTTCATTTTTTTGGTAATGTCGATGTCCGCATCACTTGGTTTGGCATTTCCAGAAGGATGATTGTGCACTAAGATAATAGCACTCGCTGTATTTTCCAAAGCCACTTTAAAAATCAGCCTCGGATCGGCTACCGTACCCGAAATCCCACCAGTACTAATCACCGCTTTTTTCAACACTATATTTGCCCTATTGAGTAGTACCACCCAAAACTCCTCATAATGCAAATCCAATAGATGTGGCTTCATTAAGTCATAAATATCTCTCGACGAACTGATTTTGTCCCTTTTTTGGGGTTCTGCCTCTTTCCTTCTACGCCCAAGCTCTAAGGCACTGATAATAGACAACGCCTTCGCCTCGCCAATGCCTTTGTAACGCTTAAGATCACCGACAGAAAGCCTGGCCAGCGATCCGAGGTCGTTCGTTACATCATTCAATATAAAACGAGAAAGCTCTACCGCCGATAGTTCTGTGCTACCCGAACCAATCAAAATAGCGATAAGCTCTGCATCTGACAACGCCGCACGCCCTTTAAGCAATAATTTCTCTCTAGGACGGTCTTCCTCTGCCCAATTTTTTATAGTAAAATTTGTTTTTTCGTATTCTTGCATAAAAATAAATTGAAAAATAATAAAAAGTAAAAGCCTCACGGAAATTCCAAGAGGCTTTTATTACACTTTTGTACGGATAATTATTTCAAACCTGCTACTAAAAGCGCAAGACCTGATTTTTTGTTAGAACCGTTATTTTTATGGATAATACCATTTTTTACCAATTTGTCAATAACTCCTTGAGCCGTTACGAAAAGTGCTGAAGCAGCTGCTTTCTCAGTAGAAACTCTTAGTCTTTTGATAATAGTACGAGCAGTTTTCAACTGATATCTATTTCTAAGTCTTTTAGCTTCGTTGCCTCTAATTCTCTTTAAAGAAGATTTATGATTAGCCATTGTTATAAATATTTTATTCTGTTAAATCAATTTTTTATGGAGTGCAAAGCTAGGTATTTTATTCTTATTTACAAATATTTGTATACTAGTTAATCGTAAACTTAATCCCTATTATTATTTAACTATCTTTACAATAGATTTTTACACTTAAAAAAAACACTTTATCAAGCATAAATTTTTAATTTTATGAGAAAAAAAACAGCCTTAACCCTCTTCTTATGCCTAGTTGGTTGCCTAAATGGGTACAGTTGGGGATTTTTTGCCCACAAAGAAATCAATAAACTGGCTATTTTCACCTTGCCACCCGAAATGCTCGGTTTTTATAAAGCACACC
>JAYSUZ010000431.1:0-5138 GCA_043718845.1 Cytophagales bacterium | reverse complement strand
AACGCTTGGATGCTATGAAAAAAAGCAAAACGGCTCAAATAGCTTCTGAAGTTATTTATGAAATACCAGTAGTGGTGCATGTTATCCATGATAATACTTCTGGTGCAATAGGGGGGTATAATATCCCTGATGCACAAATTTTATCTCAAATAGAGGTACTCAACGAAGATTATAGAAGATTGAATAGTGATACGTCTAGTACTATAGCACTATACAAGAGTGTTGCAGCGGATATTAAAATTCAGTTTTGTCTTGCCATCTTAGACCCAGAAGGAAATATTACCAATGGTATAAACCGAGTATATAATAAGCAAGCCGTTTTTTCTATAAATGAAGAGACAAAACTGAAGAGTTTGGCCTCTTGGCCTAGCGATCAATATTTGAATATATGGGTTTGCGGACTTACGAATAGCTATCTTGGTTATTCCAGCTTTCCAAACAATTCGACGTTAAATGGGTTAGATGCTTTTGAAGGGAATGAATCGCTGGATGGTGTAGTAATAGACTATCAATATTTTGGGATAGTAGCGGGAAATACCTCTGGCTATGATAAGGGACGAACACTTACGCATGAGGTAGGCCATTGGTTAGGGTTGCTTCATATTTGGGGGGATAGTGACTGTGGCGATGATTTTGTATCCGACACGCCGCCTCAAGAAGATTTTACCTCAGGTAAGACTTGTAATACAACGCTTACCTCAAGTTGTAGTGGCCCTACAACTGTAAATATGAATCAAAATTATATGGATTATTCCGCAGATGCTTGTATGAATCTTTTTTCTCAAGGTCAGAAAGATAGAATGAGGACGGTAATGCAAATGAGCCCTACAAGAAATGCATTGTTGAATTCTCGCGGATGCTGTTTGCCCGAAAAGAAAATTTCAATTCCATACAAGCTTACTTTTGAAGATCAAGATTACTTGAACGAAGGGTGGCGTATATTGAATTTTGATGCGTCGAGTGCTTATTCAAAAGCATGGGTACAAGCCACTCCTGGAGCGTATGGAGAAAGTGTAAATGCCCTAAGGATTGAAAATGATAGCATCTATACTGCCGTTACTACTCAGTATTGGGATGTATTGGAATCGCCTATCGTTAATTTTAATGCTGCCGAACATCCTGTGTTGGATTTCGACTTGGCTTATGCCTATGGCTTAAGCTCAAATCAAACAGATAGTTTGGTAATTTATTATACTGCCAACTGCAAGGGGAAGTGGGACGTATACCAAGTTATTGCGGGTAGTGATTTGGTTAGTACCACTAGGCGCACAACTGTTTTTAATCCTCAGGTAGATGAGTGGAAAAAAATAACTGTTGATTTGTCCGCTCTGAAGAATAATGGTTATGTAAAATTTAGAATTGCCGTTTTTTCTAAAGGAGTGAATCCGCTTTATATTGACAATATTAATTTTTATAAAACATCAGGCAATTTTGATCTAAAACTTTATCCTGTGCCTGTTGGAGATGTATTGAATGTAGAAGTAATTTATACAGGATATAAGGATGTGAAAATAGAGGCCTTCAATACACTTGGGAAGAAACTTTTTGAAATAGGAAAATCAGCTACAACAAGTTTTATAGAACCCATAAACGTAGTTGATTTTGGTGCGGGTGTATATATTCTTAGGGTGACTTCGGGGTCAAGTAAGGTAGTGAGAAGGTTTGAAGTGTATTAGTTAGTATCAGTACTTAAATTTTTAGACAATGTATTTTTTGCGTTCAGGGATTCCGTTTGTTCGGTTTTTAATAGTATTTATGGTGGGACTTTTTGTAGGGTTAACCTTTCAGATAAAAGTTCCTGTAGGTTTCTTTATGGTAGCTGTAGCAGGCTATGCGGTGTTTTATTATTTCAAAAAACGAAAGTCGATAGCGCGTTTTGGAAAATCTTTTTTCGGATATGCTATACTTATTATGCTGGGAATACTATTGGTGAATGAGCGAACGGAAAGCAACCAAGCGAATCATTATATACATCAGTTAGAGACGATAAAAGGGTATAAAGCTAAAATTGTAAGTGTGCCTGAATATACTGCGAAAACAATGAAAGTAGTACTGGAGATTAAATGTATTAACACGAAGCAATCTTTATGGTATGCCAGTTGCGGAAAAGTAATGGCTTATATCCAGAAAGACACTTCACTTAACTTGCAAAAAGGTTCTGTTTTGGTAATTAATGGAACGCCGTCGCTGCCTCCTTCTATTGCAAATCCTGCTCAGTTTGATTATGCCCAATACCTGAAGAGGCAAAATATTTATGCCACCCATTATATAAGAAAAAATACACTTGTAAAGATCGGGCAGGAAAAGGGAAATTATTTAATAGCGCTCGCCGATCGTTTTCGTAATTTTTGCGATGGCAAAATAAAGGAAGGAATAGAAGGTGAAAATGAATACGGTATGACAAGCGCTTTGCTACTAGGCGTAAGGGCAGGCTTGGATGAAAAATTGTACGAAGCTTATTCGTCTACTGGTACCGTACATGCCCTAGCAGTATCGGGGCTTCACGTTTCGTTGATTTATTTTATTGTTATTATGGTGCTAGGGTTTCTTAAAAAATTGCCTTATGGGAAATTTATTTTCACAGTGGTTTCAATTTTGATATTTTGGTTTTACGCTTTAGTGACAGGGTTTTCTCCTTCAGTAGTAAGAGCTGTAGCAATGTTTTCTATTTTTCTGATAGCCGGCGTACTTAAACGCCATTCAGGAATATACAATACATTGGCATTTTCTGCTTTTTTTATTCTATGTTTTGAACCCTTTTGGTTGTTGGATATAGGATTTCAATTTTCATTTTTGGCAGTTGTTGGTATTGCTTATTTTTATCCGATGTTATACGGTTGGCTAACATTAAAGAATAAAATAGCAGAAAAATTATGGGCGCTCGTATGCGTTTCCCTTGCCGCTCAGCTTGCTGTTTCGCCGTTAAGTATTTATTATTTCCATAGTTTTCCGCTATTATTTCTCCCTTTTAATATGTTGATTGTACCGCTGTCTTCTCTTGCCTTATATACAGGACTAGGTGCGTTGATGGTATATAAAATAGAAATTGTATCCAATTTTTTATTCTTGGTGACCGCTTATATTGTTCGTTTTATGAATTATATAGTACAGCTCCCATCCGGGTCGGATTTTTTAAAATTAGACTACTTATACCTCAGTCCTGTCGAATTGGCTATTCTGTATTTGGGCATAGTCTTCTTTTTTATAGCGCTTAAAAATAGAAGGTATAGTGCTTTTATTTATTCGGTTACTTTTTTCTTTTTCTTCTTCGTTTCTTTTTCTTATACTAAATATTTAGAAAATAGTAAGCATGAAGTGACCTTCTATACAATCAAAGACAGAACGGTACTGTCGCTTATCCATAGCGGGAACGCAGTTGTGTTGTCGGACAGTATTCTGACAATGAATGATAAGATTTTTAGGTACAATATATACAACCACCTGGCTCAAAAAAGAATTAACACGGTTTCATTCGTTTCTTTTCAAGACACTACACTACTAGCCATTGCCAACGTTCCATTTGGTCAGCTATTGGTATGGCAAGGCGTGAAAATTTTGAGAAGGAACAAAGTGCTAGGAGCGGAGGCACCCCGTTATTTTTTGGACAAAATGGATTATGTAATAGGAGAGAACAATAACCTTCTATTTAAGCGCTAACGTTAAGGATGTAAAAAGGATTACCCTTTTACATCCTCTACATAAGCCCTCAATACTTCCGCTACACTCCATGCTTGAGCTATACAACCTTTGGGTTGATGTGGAGCATCACCGTCAAATATCTCTGAAATTGTACCAATACCTGCATCTGCAAAATGATGTTGGAAATTAGTAAGAAGTCTTTCCACAACTGTTTTACCCAAGTCGCCTTCCAAACGAATTTTAGCCGTAATGTAAGGGCCAAGCAACCAAGACCAGACCGTACCTTGGTGGTAAGCACCATCTCTTGACCATTGATTTCCTACGTATTGCCCCTCATATCGGTAATGCTCTTGCGATAAGCTGCGAAGGCCATAAGGCGTAAGAAGGTGTTCTTCTATTGTTTTCAAGACAGAAATAGATGTCGCTTTATCTAGGATTTCATATGGAAGACTAAGCGCAAAAAGTTGATTGGGTCTTATATCGTCGTTTCGTTCTTGTTGATTTACAAAATCGTATAAATATCCTTTATCTTCAATTACAAATGTTTCGGCAAATGATTTTTTAATGAGGGACGCTTTGGCACTGTATTCAACCTCGTCTTTTACTTCTCCTTTCAATGATGCAAAAGCAGCCGTGATCATTAGTGCATTATACCAAAGTGCATTTATTTCTACCGCTTTTCCCATTCTTGGAGTTACCACCCAATTGCCTATTTTGGCATCCATCCAAGTAAGCTGTACTCCATATTCGCCAGCATATAAAAGACCGTCTGGTTCTACATGAATGTTATAATGTGTGCCTTGTTCGTGCCAAGAAATAATCGATTTTAAATGCGGGTACAATTCGGTCAGTACAAATTCCTTGTCGCCCGTATAGTCGAGGTATTTTTTAATGGCTATGAAATACCAAAGTGTGGCGTCTACTGTATTGTACTCTGGCGTTTCTCCTGAGTCTGGAAAACGGTTCGGTATAATTCCTTGATTGAGGTGGTGCGAAAACGAGCGCAATATTTTTTTTGCATCGTCGTATTTTTTATTTACAAGACAAATACCCGGAAGGGCAATCATCGTATCTCTGCCCCAGTCTGAAAACCAGTGGTAGCCAGCAATAATAGTTTTAAGGTCTTCGCCTCTTTTTACTAAAAATTGATCCGCCGCCAGCGCCAGAGTCTTCGTGAAATTATTTTGTACAGGTAGTTGCTCGAATAAAAGTTCTCTTCGCTCTTTTTCCGCTGCGAGCAATACAAAAGCATCTGACTGGCTGTATTGCTCGGTGGAGATAACGACACCAAGTTTACTACCTTGTTTTAAAGGAACAATAAAATTTCCATGACTAAATAAGTCCTCAGAGAAGTTTAAGCCTCGCGCTTGTTCTTCTTTGTATTCAAAATTCAAAAACCAATCAGGATGGTATTTGAAAGACGCATCCTTTACTTGAATACATACAGGAGGTACTCCGTCGTAGGTATTTAACGTAAGTACATCGTCTCCAAAAATTAC
>JAYSUZ010000044.1:0-2110 GCA_043718845.1 Cytophagales bacterium | reverse complement strand
TGAAAAGGGGATTCAAGCACTAGATAAGGGCATAAACGAACAACGGCAGCTTCGTCCAATAATCCTGGCTTACATTCTCCTCCGCAATTCACCGCTTTAGATAACAATATAGGGTCGGTATAATTCAAAGATTTAGCCAATGCAACTCCGATTGAATTATAATCCGATTTTACAGGACGGTTTATAGATAAGCTGTAGTTAGTATTAATATAGTCACTTGTACAGTTATATTTATATTCTAAAAGTATAACCTTAATGGTATTTTCTTTATCAGTAGTATTATTTGAAATTGCTTCAATTTTATAGATATCTTTTGGGTATTCTATTTTATTACCTAAATCATCCTCATCGTATTTGAAAAAACCTTTTTCATCTACTTCATAATAACCAGTAAAAATTTGTTCTTTATTATCAATATATGCCTTATAGGTTTTGGCATTTTCCTTCCAACCGTAAACAATACCATTTACCCTTTCTCCTTCATTTATTTCGATAGAAGGAATTACTCCCATTACATTTCCCAAATCAATAGGAAACCCAGAAGGATTATACCAAAATCCAGCTCTTAATTTCGCATCCCCATCCTTCTCAAACACCCCCAAAACAATCCCCGGATCGTGCAGCACATCCCACTGTAGCTTTGCCAATTTTTCGCCACCCGCATAATCCATTAGATTTTCGGGCAGGGCATTTTTAGCCATACCGTAGCCGTCGAAGGTGTGGCGTAGGAGGAATAGGCCGTGGGCTACTTCGTGGGCGGCAGTTTTGGCTATGTCGCTGTTGCTGTAGCCATCGGTAAAGAGGTACCCAAACTGCTTGGCTCTTGGCATATCGCCTTTTACGCCTGCGGTCTCTGGTTTGGGAAGTACAAACAAATAGATGTTTGCCATTTCTACCGGTCGTACTGAGGCATAGGCGGCGTTTAGGGCTACCATTTCGGATGTTAGCGTAGATAGGATGCCACTGCCGTCTACTTGCAAGCCGTTATTGTTGGCATCCCAACTATTATCGGCAAAATTGGCATCGGTTTTTACTTCCCATTCTACACCATAAGGATTGTAGATTTCATTCAGTTTTTTGAACACAGCTTCTGTAGGCGCTGGCGTTCCGTTTACAGGTATCAACACCAAGGTACGGTGCAACCGTTTGTAAGAAGCCACCAATACTTTGCCAAAACTTATAAACGTACTTCCATCAGGGTAGAGCGCATACAGTTCCTGTGCATCCCCAGCAGGGCCGCCTACCATAGTAATCTCATAGTCGTTTCCACCCAAAGATTTTGAAACGTATTTCACCCCTTTGCCCGAAGCAAAAATCAGTTTTGTAGCGTCTATCGATTTGTCGTTTATGTTGATGGTCGCCTTCAAAAAATCGGTAGCAGACGGTTCTATAGATCGGGCAGGTACATAGTAGCCAAAGCCTAAGAGTTGGTACCGTTTTCCCCATTCGTCAGGGCTTTTGTCGTACTCTTTGTTCCAAGCACTGTGTGCATATTTTTGTCTGCCGGGATAGTCTACAAACGTTACTACTGCTTTGTTGCTAAGGGCATCCAACTCTTCCGATGTTTTGCCGATGGTAATTTGTTCGGCTACTTTTACGGCTTTACAAGCGTTGTCGATGGCGTAAATAGTACCTTTGGAGTCTTGAATGGTAGCAGGGGTAGCAACCGTAATCGTTTGCACCGTTTTATCGTCGCCTGTAATTTTCAATTCGCATTTTCCGTTGTTGGCGGTACCGCTTATTTGTGAGGCATCGCTCACGGCTATAGACAATTTTTCGGAGGCTTGGGTAGCGCCTGTCACTACTTTCCCTACTTTATTGCCCCCTTCTGCAGCACTGATATAGCCTTTAATATCCTCTTGTAGCTTTTTAACTTTATCAAGGTATTCTTGAGAAGTCATTATTGCTTTGTCTATTTTGTCGAGTTCGGCAGTTCCTTTGTCGTATAGTTTCTGCATATCCTCTAGTGTATTGTCCATTTTGTCTGTAATGGTTACGACTTGAGAATAAATACTATTCAATTTATCTTTTAGCTCTTGGGGCAATAAGCCTATCGATCCGGCGCGTACATTTACCACGCCTGCATACACTTGGTATTCGCTGTTGATTT
>JAYSUZ010000430.1:0-2392 GCA_043718845.1 Cytophagales bacterium | reverse complement strand
GCTTGCCTTAAGCACTATATGGGCTATAGCCTACCTACAAGTGGCAAAGACCGAACGCCTGTGCTGATGCCTGAGCGCCTGTTGAGAGAATATTACTTAGTACCTTTTGCAAATGCAGTACAAAATGGCGCAATGACCGTAATGGTAAATTCTACAGAAATAAATGGAACACCCGTACATGCCGATTATCATATTCTTACCGAAATTTTAAAAGGGGAGTTGAATTTTCAAGGTTTTGCAGTGACCGATTGGGAAGATATCATCATGTTGAATTCTATCCATAAAATAGCCCCTACTTACAAAGATGCCGTTGCTATCGCTATAAATGCAGGTATTGACATGAGCATGGTTCCCTCTGATTTGAAATTCCATACTTATCTCGTAGAATTGGTAAATGAAGGAAGAATCCCAATGAGTAGAATTGATGACGCTGTAAGACGAATATTAAGAGTAAAACTAAAACTTGGGCTTTTTGAAAAACCTGTTTCCGACTATAATTATTATACCAAATTCGGGTCTAAAGAATTTGCCGATGTAAGTTACAAAGCGGCATTGGAATGTATCACCGTTTTGAAAAACGATAAAAATATACTCCCCCTTTCAAAGGAGAAAAAAGTATTGCTTACTGGAGTAGCAGCAAATTCCTTAAACCCATTAAACGGGGCTTGGACACATACTTGGCAAGGTATGGAGGCTAAATATAATCCTACCGATAAAAAAACGATTATGCAAGCCGTAACCGACAAAGTAAGTGCTAAAAATGTTCTTTACATAGAAGGCACTGGCTATAACAACGATATTAATACAGCAAAAGCAGTAGCTACAGCAAAAGGCGTAGACATTATAATAGCATGCCTAGGAGAACAACCTGCAACGGAAAAAGTAGGCGATATCGAAGACTTAGAAATGGAAGAAGCTCAGTTGAACCTCGTAAAAGAATTGAGCAAAACAGGCAAACCTATTGTGCTCGTATTGGCAGAGAGCAGACCTAGACTGATCCGAAAAATAGAACCTTTAGTGGCCGCTATAATATTAGCCTATTTACCAGGAAACGAAGGAGGTAGAGCCTTAGCCGAGGTTATCTATGGCGACTTTAATCCTTGCGGTAAACTTCCATTTACTTATCCTAAATACAGTGGATCATTAGTAACCTATGACCATAAGCTTTCTGAAGAACGTGACAAAAATTTTGGCATGAATGCCTTCACCCCTCAATATCCATTTGGATTCGGCTTAAGCTATACCAGTTTTGCATACTCCGATTTGAAACTAAATGCCGATACATTAAGCAATGAAGATACCTTGGTCGTTACCGTTAAGGTAACAAATACAGGGGCTAGAGCGGGTAAAGAAGTTGTTCAATTATATTCTAGAGACGACTATGCAACCATCACACCATCGGTAAAAAGGCTAAAACGATTTACCAAAATTGAATTACAACCTTCTGAAACAAAAACCATCACGTTTAGTATTTCCAAAGCGGATCTTGCTTTTGTAGGAAACGACAACAAATGGATTACAGAACCAGGTAGTTTCACGCTTATGATTCAAGACCCGAAAGCCTCCTTTATCTATAAATAATCTAGGAAGGATTTCTCTACAAAAAAAGCCCTATGAACTAAGTTCATAGGGCTTTTTTTGTAGAGAAATAACATTAAAAACTATTTTACTAAAATCGTTTTTAACTCATTCAAAGACTCTTCTGATAGGGGTTTGGTGATAAAATGAACTACGTATTCATTGTCTACAATCCTGTCTATATCTTTTTTATTATCCGAGCTGGATAAAATTACAATTTTACATTTCTCCTTCACTTCCTCTGGAAAATTATCGTACTCGAATAGAAATACAAAACCATCTACGATGGGCATATTTATATCTAGAAATACAACACTCGGGATTACTTCTTTTGTTTCCAAAAACTCAAGGGCTGTTTTTCCTGAATTCTTAACAATAATATTCTTAGAGAATCCAGCTAATTCAATTATTCTTTTATGAATAAAATTATCTGTATCGTTATCATCAATTAGTAAAACAGTATCTGTAAAAAAATCACTCATATCTCATTTTTTTATTTAACGTAAATCTAGCATTACCTTATGCAAATAGCAAGTAGCTACTTATACAATGATAGGCGCATTTTCTATAAATTTCAAGAGGTTTATTCACTCATTTATTACATAGTCTCCCAAGACGACCACTATCAACTGACCTACAGATACTTAAAATTTACTTTCATTTAAAAATTAACTCTCTTTTTAAGTACTAAAAGTATTTGTACATTTGCAACCCATAAAAAATCATATTAATACCGTAATATTAAAATTATGAAATTATCAGAATTCAAATTTGTACTCCCCCCAGAATCTCTTGCTCTTTATCCTACTCCCAA
>JAYSUZ010000429.1:0-12383 GCA_043718845.1 Cytophagales bacterium | reverse complement strand
TTTCAGGATTGGTTGCTACTGAAATATCTTTTGTAGAAGCCTCGGCAAGCATGTTTAAAATAAGTTCCGTATTGCTCATATTATCTCTCAGGTTTTCTTTTTTCAACCCTTTTAAGATTTTATATTCTTTGGTGGTTTTATTGCTCCATGCTTTCGTAATAATATCGGTAAGTGTTGCAAATTGTTGTCCTTCTTTCAATCCTCGTTTCTTCCATTCATCGGTTAGTTCTTTCCGTATCTCTATACTTTTAAGGCGTTGGTTTATCCAGTTTTCTGAATAACCTAAGTTCATATAGTTTTCCAAAGCCCTGTCAATACTCAATTCCGGGTCTTGCATTTCATCCAATCTTTCTGAGGCCACTTTGGCCAGCCAAAGTTTAAAAGGTTCTGCTTTGGGCGATGGAATGGATTGAATTAAACGAAAGAGTTGTTCGGTGTCGGCTACGTCGGTTAAGCGCATTTTACCATCTGCAGCTTCCATTTTCAAACCGTGACAGTTCGTCACGGTTTCATTTCCTTCTTCTTTCAGCCTTTGTTTAAGCTTTCTCCAATAGGCATTAGGGTCAATGCTATTTGTAAGTATGGCAATTACATCTATAATAGATATATACCATTTCTCCTGAGTTTCATCCCAAAGCGTTCTTACATTTTTATCTTCAAATAGTTTGATGGCGGTGTCCTTTGTCATGATTTTAATTACTATTTTCTACTATCTTCTTTTCAACTGGTTACAAATTGCAACCAGTTGATTTTAGACTATGCGAATCTTATGAAATTTCAGTTGTACGATAAAATCGTAGAACTGACTACCTGCTTTATTAAAGTATGGCAGGTATCTTCATTCAGCATTTTCACTACATAGCACTAAATTTATTCTCTACTGTTTTTATCCCGAAGGCATTAAAATCGATTACTCCTTTATTTTTTTATTCCCTTTACTTGGGGGTAAAAAATTCTCTCCCGACACTACTTTTTTACCTGTTTGTTTTTCTAGCATCAATCGGGCATCTTTGGCTATTTTTCCTCCTTTTTTACTCGCTTTCGAATTTTCTTGCAATCCTTTTGCTTCGTCGGTTTCGGCTATTTGGCGTGTAGAAAGTTCGGCCAATGCCGTAAAAATCAATTCGGCTTCGCTCATGTGGTCTCGTAA
Source organism: Cytophagales bacterium (assembly GCA_043718845.1). Taxonomy (GTDB): domain Bacteria; phylum Bacteroidota; class Bacteroidia; order Cytophagales; family Cytophagaceae; genus JANYCO01. The sequence continues at coordinate 11,233 of JAYSUZ010000429.1, read as the reverse complement.
ATTTTGAGCCTTTAATCCTTTTAAATCTTTATGCTTTTTTACCGTTAACCCTGTCCATTCTTGGTGTATAATATTAGTAAGCAACGCAAACTCATCCGCTTTTTCCACACCGCTTTCTTTCCAGTAATCGGTCAGCTTATTTCGGGTTTCCTGACCTGTCATACGTTGCTGAATCCACTTTTCAGAACGTCCTAGTTTTTGCCAGTTTTCTCTTGCTCTATCCACACTTTGGCTTGGGTCGGCTATTTCTTGCATACGTTCATAGCCCACTTTGGCTAGCCATTGCTTGAACGGTTCTGCTTTTGGTGATGGGATGGATTGGATGATACGAAGCAAGGTTTCCGTATCTGCAACATCCGTTTCTCTCATTTTACCATCTTCAGCTTCCATTTTCAACCGTACGATTTTCTCGTACACTTCACTTCCTTCCGAAATAAGCTTCTTTTTCAAATCACTCCAATACCTTTTTGGAATGGTGCTTCCTGTTAGTATTTCTATAACATCTATTACCGAAAAATACCATGTTTCCTTCTCCTCATCCCAATGGCTACGTACTTTCTTGCTTTCAAATAATTTTATGTCACTCATTTTTAAGTATTTAGTGGTCTACTTTTGTTAAATTATTTAGCTCAACTTGGAAGTTGCGCCAACTGGACGAATCTAAAAATATCCTTCAAGTTACCAGCCAACGTTTTACGCTTCTTTCCATTTGATAACATATCTACCTGGGGACAATTTGTCCCTAGGTAGATACCAAGTTCTGTATCCCTTTTTCTAAGCTTTTTTAAATAATCTGTTGGATTGACTGATTCTGTTAGCGCTTCCACAATATCTACTACAGAAAAATACCACGTATCATTTTCTACATCATAATACCTCCGTACTTGTCTGTTCTCAAATAAAATTAAATTTTGATTACTCATATAGTTTTATTTTTATTTCCCTTCCACAATTTTAATCTCCTCCTCTGTAAGCTCATATAACTCATACACCAGTTGGTCTATTTGGTTTTCAAGGTCGGTGGTATCGGCTTGGGGGTTTTGTTTTTTTTCTACTAGTATCTTATCGACTTTTTTTTCTATCTCTTTTTTTTGACTTACCGTTGGTTGTTTTATAGGAAGTAATTCTATTTTATATTTTTTCCATCGATTTGTTCCCATTCCAGTTGTAGTACCTATTAGTTTAAAATACCATTCTGAGACATTAGAATTTAAAATTGCCAACAGGAATTTTAAATTCTCTCCTGTCATAAAAAATGTTGTTGCTTCTGCAAAAAAATTTTTTTCATCATAAGTGAATTTGGGTTTATCAGAAATTTCGCCCCAAACAATTTTTGGCTTTTCAAATAAATCAAAATAGGATTGTGTTGGATTGTTATCCAATTCTAACCAATGATGTTGGCCATTTGTTACTTGTCCTCTACAACTAAGCCTTTCAAAATGGCTATCTAAATGTTCAATGATTTTTGGATAATTTTTCTTTAATAACTCATGTTCTTTATACAAAGACTTTATTACATATAAGTTAGAAAACTCATAAGAATATTTTTTTAAATCTCTTCCACGAATAATGGGTTTAATTATTTCAGCATTTTTATTATCAGCTTTTATAAGTTCGTTCTTCTTTTCTTCATCAATAATGAATGCTTCATTATAACCAGTTTTTATTCCAAAATTTATTTTAATTTTATAGTCTTTCAATAATTTAGTTCCACCTTCAATTTTACTTTTTAACACCCCAACAGATTGATTTCCTATAAACCATGCAGAAGTTTGAGGTGGGGTAAACTCAAATTTATTGCTTTCAAAATACTCACTTAATGAGTTACCAAGTACATAGTCTTTTGATAGATTAACGACTGGAAACGAATTTGAATATTTCCCCTTTTGAAGAGTTATAATACTCGATTCAACCGTTGCTTCTTCAAAAATTTGAATATCTTCAATATTCAAGAGTACCGTAGGATACAAATGTTTTGTAAAAAATTGTATTAATAACTCTCCATATATTGCCCTTAACCAAGAATTAGATGTTATGTATGTAATAAAGCCACATCGCTTTAATATATTTCCGCCAAGTTCATAAAACAAACAATAAATATCCGTTCCTTTTGAATATGTTTTAAAACCTGCTTTTGCAAAATAATCAGATTGCTCTTTAACTTTTGATAATGAAATATACGGCGGATTCCCTATCACCACATCAAACCCCTCAAAGTCACCTTTGTCATTCAACACTTCAGGAAATTCAAACCGCCACTCAAATGCATTTTCAAAAATTCTATTTGTTTTAATATCTTCTACTTTAATACTCAACTCATTTATTTCTTTCTCAAGATCTTCAATTTCTTTTTTTCTTTTCTTATGTGCGTCCGTATTTCCATAGAGCTCTTTTGATTCAAAAACCATATTAGAGTATCCGCCTTTTCCCTTTCCCGTTAGATTGAATAGCTTTTCTCCTAGTTTAGCAAGTTTTATTTTTCTAGGATCATAATTAGCAATACTAGTTTCAAATGTGTTTTTTATCTCCCTAATCAACCGCTCCATCTCCCACTTCTGCTCCTTGCTTTCAGCGTTTCGGTAGGTATCCACCGCTAGGCGGTAGCTGTCTATCGTCCACTTACTTTTTTTGAGTGCTTGGCTCAAATCTGAGTCTATTGCAAAACGGCTTACCAAAGAATTCCCGCATTTTATATTGATGTCAATATTGGGAAGCGTTTCCAGTTCGGTGGCATTTTTATAATACGCATTTTTCAACAACTCAATCCACAAACGCAATCGGCAAATTTTTACCGAATTGGGATTTATGTCCACCCCAAAAAGGCAGTTTTCAATAATGGTTTGTTTTTCGTGAAACAGTGTTTCTTGTATGCGCTGCGTTTCTTTGTTGGTAGGATTGTAGTCGAAAAGTTCGCCTTCTTCATCGGTTACAATCAGTTCGTCGTTTACTACTTCTACCTGGTATTCTTTTAGTCGCTTACCTGTGCGGTCTTGCAGTATTTTCAAGTCATTTTTTACCGCAATCATTTCGTTGAGTGCCGAAACCAAAAAGTGTCCAGAACCTACCGCAGGGTCGCAAATTTTGATACTGTTTACAATGTGATTGGCTTCTTTGCGGTCTTCTATTTTATCGTAAATTTCTTCAACCGTGGTGCAGTTCCATTTTTTAGTTTCGTTAAATTTCTGAACCACCGATTTACGAATCGTTTCCCGGCACATGTACATGGTAATGAAACCCGGTGTAAAAAACGAGCCGTCTTTGTACCCGTTAATTTTCTCAAAAATCAAGCCCAGCACCGAAGCGTTGATAAGCGATTTATTGTCTTCCTGAATTTCTTCTTTTCCTTCGCTTGTAAAATCGTAGGCGTTCAAAAACTCAAACAAATATTCTAAGGTATTTATATTCCCAGTGCGCTTCTTCCCTTGGTCGTTTTTGAGCACCGTAGCCGAAATAGCAGGAATGGCCTTGTCGTCTTTTAAGTTGCTAATAAAGAGCGTTACTTGCTCAAGTTCTGTAGGCTCAAAAAGCGAGCTGTTTAAATACGGCACTTTTTCAAATGCCGCTTTTACATCTTCGTTTCGCTCGTCGTATTTGCGTGCCAGTACTTGGAAAAATAAACTATTGAGATCGTCGTAGGTTTTTATTTTAGCCAAACTAAGAAACGCATACGAGGTATCTCCTTTGTGGTAAGTGATAAGTTGGGCTTCGAGCAACTTAAGAAATAAAATACGGTTTATCCATGTAATGCATAACTCCAGTCCTACATTAAATAAGCGTTCTTGTACGGTGTTTCCAAATTGGCTCGGTTTGTCTAAGCGCTGTATTTTATCCAAACTGTCCAGTTGAATAATGGCATCTTCCAACAGGGAGCCCGAATTTCGTTCGCCTTCTTTATTTCGTTCTATTAGTTTTTTGCCTCCTTCTTTGGTTTCTCCCAAGCCGATAATGTGCAACAATTCGCTGTAAAATCGTTTATCAAGACTGTTGCTATCGTTGGTGAAAGGTAGTTTTAAAAGGTGCTCTGGAGAAAGTAGTTTAAACAACGCGATGAGTGAATTATCGTCTGCTGTTTCTGCGTTGCGGAGTATTTGTTGGTATTCTTGAATATTGAAATACGTAAATTCGATTTCGGTTTTGATGTCGGCAATGAAAGGTTCGGCAATTTGTTTGTAGAAGAAATCGGTTTTGGTATCTGCCAAACGTCCGCCTTCAAAGGCCTCAAACTGTTTTACGAAATTTTTATTTTGTGCAAATAATCGATCAAAAAGAGTTGCATCAAAAATAAACCATTCGTTTATATTGGTTGCAATTAAATATTTTACTTCAAGATTTTTATGTGTAATCCGTTCTCTTAAATAATACAGTACCAATTCCTGAAACGCTTTTGTATTAAGCTTTCCAGTCGTAAGCATCTCACTTTTATTGGTCGGCTTTTTCGCTTCGATAATTACGCCAACAGCAGTATCTGCCTTATTCCCGTTATGAATAACGAGGTCGTTTCGCCCTTTGGTATTTATAAAATGATTGGGTTCGTAATAGGTTTTTTTCAGAAAATCGGAAACCAAATTTTTATGAAACTCTTCCGATTCCGTATCGTTTATTCTGTCGAGCAGCTGGATAAGATTAGCCTTGAAAACTTCAATTTCAGTCCTATTCGGTTTTACTTTTAAAAAGGCTTTATTTAGTGCCTTTTTTGGTTTCAATACGGTTAGTTCCATTACGCTTGGGGCTGTCTATTTTGGTTGGTCAAGATACAAAATTCATGTTTAAAAAATTTCGCTATGGAGAATATTTTAACGGTACTGTTTCATGGAAAATAATTGTTTATGAGACAAAAAAATGGCTGAAAATGCTTTTTCCATGAAATTATCAGCCATATTCATTAGATAAAGTGTATATTTTTACATTTTATCTAATGAATAAATGTAAAAATATACACTTATTAATTAGATAAAATGTATATTTACACTAAATACTTAAGGATATAAGCAATGAAAAGAGCGTTATTTAACGAACTGAAGGACTGGAAGCAGTCTGCAAACAGGAAACCTTTAATTATTCAGGGCGCTAGACAAGTAGGCAAAACATGGTTAATGAAGGAGTTTGGAAAACAAGAATTTACTCAAGTTGTTTATCTAAATTTTGAAAGTAACGTCAGATTGAAAGAATTGTTTACAAGCGATTTCGATATTGAACGCATCATAACCGTTGTTGAAATAGAAGCGAATGTAAAAATAGACCCCGCCAACTGCTTACTAATTTTTGATGAAATTCAAGAAGTAGAGAAAGGACTTACAGCGTTAAAATATTTTTATGAACTAGCTCCCGAATACTACATCATAGCAGCAGGCTCGTTGCTGGGTATTTCATTGCAAAAAAATAATTCTTTCCCCGTAGGTAAGGTTGATTTTCTTCAATTGTTCCCAATGAGTTTTATAGAATTTTTAATAAATACCGGAGAGGAAAAACTTGCCCATCAATTGGTACTTAAAAATTGGCCAGTAGTAACTACTTTTCATGAAAAATTGGTGGCGCTACTGCGCTTGTATTATTTTATAGGAGGTATGCCCGAAGTAGTGGCAAGCTATATTGAAGAGAAAAATTTAACAACTGTACGTGCGCTGCAACAAAAAATAATTATGGGTTATGAAAATGATTTTTCAAAACATGCCCCTAATGACATCGTACCAAAGATACGATTGGTATGGCATTCCTTGATAGGTCAATTGGCGAAAGAAAATAGGAAATTTATTTATGGACAACTAAAAAAAGGTTCCAGAGCAAAAGATTTCGAATCGGCTATAAATTGGTTGGTAGCTGCAGGCTTGGTTTTAAAAGTAAATCGTATAGAGAAACCAACACTTCCACTCAATGCTTATGTCGACTACGACGCATTTAAATTATTTATACTGGACATCGGTCTTTTAAATGCTATTGGAAATTTAGATCAGAAAATAATTCTGGAAAAAAATACCATACTACAAGAATTCAAAGGTGCCTTGACGGAGCAATTTGTCTGTCAACAATTAAAAATAAAAAATGAATTGTATTATTGGGTAGCCTCAAATGCCACTGCTGAAATAGATTTTGTACTTCAGTATCAGAGTGAAATTATCCCAATTGAAGTAAAAGCAGAAGAAAATTTAAAATCAAAAAGTTTAAAAGTATACGTCGAAAAGTATGCGCCCAATATAGCAATACGCTCTTCGATGAGTAATTATAGAAAAGAGGACTGGCTAATAAATATACCGTTGTATGCGATTGAATCCATTACAACTTAAATCAAGAATTTGCTAATCCCTTAAAACGTATTACCTCTCCGCTATAAAAAACAAAAGCCCCGAATCTTCTCACGAAAATTCGGGGCTTGTTATATTCTAGGCTAAAAACTATTTAACCATTTCTTCTTTCTTAGAATTCGCTTCTTTAAAAGCTTCTTTCGATGATATCAACGCTTCGTACTCTTCTTTCGAACCAACAATCATGTCGTTGAATTCTCTTTGTCCAGTACCTGCAGGAATCAAGTGCCCTACAATAACGTTTTCTTTCAATCCTTTCAAGAAGTCAACTTTACCTCTGATCGATGCTTCACTCAATACTTTTGTAGTTTCTTGGAAAGAAGCTGCAGACATAAAGCTTTCAGTACCTAAAGAGGCTTGCGTGATACCTTGTAAATTAGATTGAGAAACCGCAGCCTCTGCATCTCTAACTTGTACAAGTGTTAAATCTTTTCTTCTTAAACTAGAATTCTCATCTCTAAGTCTTCTTGCAGAAACGATTTGACCTGGTTTCAAATTCTCAGAATCACCTGGATCAATCACTACTTTTTTATCTAAGATACCATCATTTTCTCTACGGAAAGTAATTTTATCTACTACTTGCCCTTGCAAGAATCCAGTATCACCAGCTTCAATAATATGTACTTTTTGCATCATCTGACGAACGATACACTCAATGTGTTTATCGTTAATTTTCACACCTTGCAAACGGTATACTTCTTGAATTTCATTTACCAAATACTCTTGTACAGCTGTTGGTCCTTTGATACCAAGTATATCTGAAGGTGTAATCGCACCATCTGATAAGGCTGAACCGGCTCTGATAAAGTCGTTGTCCTGAACAAGGATATGTTTAGAAAGAGGCACCATGTATTTTTTCTTAATACCGTCTTTCGACTCTACGAAGATTTCTCTACTACCTCTTTTCACTGTTCCGTAAGAAACAACACCATCAATTTCAGAAACAACAGCAGGGTTAGAAGGATTTCTTGCCTCGAACAACTCCGTTACTCTTGGAAGACCCCCTGTAATATCCCTTGATTTACCAATAGCTCTAGGAATTTTCACCAAGATTTGACCTGGTTTCACATCCTGACCTGCTTCCACTGCTAAGTGGGCGCCTACTGGTATATTGTACATTCTTTGTTCTCCTTTTTTAGAGTTTACAATGATTGCAGGGTTTTTCGTTTTATCTTTTGTATCTACAATTACTTTTTCTCTGTGACCCGTTTGCTCATCTGATTCTTCTCGGAAAGTAACACCTTCTACGATTGCATCAAAATCAACAATACCATCAAACTCAGAAAGAATAACCGCATTGTATGGATCCCAGTTACAAAGTTCTTCTCCTTTGGTTACTTTCTGACCTTCTTTTACTTTAATAAATGCACCATAAGGAGCGTGATTACTAATTAAAGTACGTTCGCCTTTTTCGTCCATCAATTTAAGTTCTCCAGAACGTCCTAATACAACCGTTATTTTTTCACCTTCTGGACCAGTAGTCGTTACTGTTTTCAATTCTTCGAACGCTACAATACCGTCAAACTTAGCTCTAATAGAAGCCTCTACTGCAATGTTAGATGCTGTACCACCCACGTGGAAGGTACGTAATGTCAACTGAGTACCTGGCTCACCAATAGATTGGGCAGCGATAACACCTACAGCTTCCCCTTTTTGTACCATATTACCGGTAGTAAGGTTACGACCATAACATTTTGCACATACACCACGTTTAGTTTCACAAGTTAATACAGAACGTATTTCGATTCCTTCTATACCTGATTCATCTATCAATTTAGCTACTTCCTCCGTCACTTCTTCGCCTGATGCTACGATCAGTTCAAGCGTAACAGGATTAAAGATATCATGCACACTCACACGACCAAGTATACGCTCAGAAAGAGGCTCTACGATATCTTCGTTGTCTTTCAATGCTGTAACAGTAAGTCCTCTTAAGGTACCACAGTCAAATTCATTGATTACCACATCTTGTGCTACGTCTACCAAACGACGTGTCAAATAACCCGCATCGGCTGTTTTCAATGCTGTATCGGCAAGACCTTTACGAGCACCGTGTGTAGAAATAAAGTACTCGATTACGTCTAGTCCTTCTTTAAAGTTAGAAAGAATTGGATTTTCAATAATTTCACCTACCGAACCTTGAAGATTTTTCTGAGGTTTAGCCATAAGACCTCTCATTCCACCCAACTGACGAATTTGTTCTCTAGAACCACGTGCTCCAGAGTGCATCATCATGTAGATAGAGTTGAAGCCTTGTTGGTCTGCCTCTAGTTGTTTCATCAACGTCTCAGTGATTTGAGAGTTAATTCTTGTCCAAATATCAATTACTTGGTTATAACGCTCGTTGTCCGTAATAAGACCCATCAAATAGTTATTCCAAACGGCATCTACTTCTTGTTTTGCTTGCGCTACAAGAACATCTTTTACATCTGGAACTTGTATATCAGAAAGACCCATTGAAAGACCTCCTTTGAATGCAGATTGAAATCCGAGTGTTTTAATATCGTCCAAGAATCTCGCAGTACGAGCCATGCCCGAGATTTTGAAAATCTGACCGATAATTAATTGTAATTTTTTCTTAGATAAAAGTTCGTTTATAAAACCAACTTCTTTCGGAACATTCAAGTTGAAGATTACTCTACCTGCTACTGTTTCTATGATTTTAGTTTCTAAAATTCCTTTTTCATTTCTTACTTGCGTTCTTATTTTAATAAACGCATGGTTAGAAAGTTTACCTTCGTTGATCGCAATAACAATTTCTTCTGCACCGTAGAACGTTTTACCTTCTCCTATGATTGGATATTCAGGCGTTGATTTTCTTCCTTTAGTTACATAATACAACCCAAGCACCATGTCTTGTGATGGAACCGTAATCGGTGCACCGTTGGCAGGGTTAAGGATATTATGTGAAGCAAGCATTAACGTAGACGCTTCCAAAATAGCTTCAGGGCCAAGTGGAACGTGAACGGCCATCTGGTCACCGTCAAAGTCAGCATTGAATGCTGTACATACTAATGGGTGCAATTGAATTGCTTTTCCTTCAATTAATTTTGGTTGGAAAGCTTGAATACCTAATCTGTGTAAGGTTGGAGCACGGTTAAGCAATACAGGGTGTCCTTTCAATACATTTTCAAGAATATCCCATACTACAGGATCTTTTCTATCTACTATTTTCTTAGCTGATTTTACGGTTTTTACAATACCTCTTTCTATCAGTTTACGAATAATAAATGGTTTGAAAAGCTCCGCTGCCATTTCTTTTGGAAGACCGCATTCGTGTAGTTTCAGTTCTGGACCTACCACGATTACCGAACGACCAGAATAATCCACTCGTTTTCCAAGTAAGTTTTGACGGAAACGACCTTGTTTCCCTTTCAACATATCAGAAAGGGATTTCAAGGCTCTATTTCCTTCAGATCTTACTGCATTTACTTTTCTTGAGTTGTCAAAAAGAGAATCTACGGCTTCTTGAAGCATACGTTTTTCATTACGTAAAATAACTTCAGGAGCTTTAATCTCAATAAGTCTTTTCAGACGATTGTTTCTGATAATAACTCTTCTATAAAGATCATTTAAGTCAGAGGTAGCAAAACGACCACCGTCCAAAGGCACAAGCGGACGAAGTTCTGGTGGTATAACAGGCACCATTTTCACAATCATCCACTCCGGTTTGTTAGCGATTCTAGCGCCAGACTCACGGAATGCTTCTACTACTTTTAATCTTTTCAACGCTTCTGCTTTTCTCTGTTGAGACGTATCGTTAGCAGCAGAGTGACGAAGACTGTAAGAAAGTTCGTCCAAGTTTAATCTTGAAAGTAACATTTCTAGGGCTTCAGCACCCATTTTAGCGATAAATTTATTAGGATCTTTGTCGTCCAAAAGTTGGTTTTCTCTTGGAAGTTTATCCATTATATTCAAATACTCGTCTTCTGTCAAGTAGTCAAGGTAGTTGATGCTTTCTTCTACCATGATACCAGATTGAACTACGACGTATCTTTCGTAATAAATAATTTGATCTAGTTTTTTTGTTGGAAGACCCAACATGTAACCAATTTTATTAGGCAATGATCTGAAATACCAAATGTGCGCTACAGGTACTACCAATTCGATATGCCCCATACGCTCTCTACGTACTTTTTTCTCAGTAACCTCTACCCCACAACGGTCACAAACAATACCTTTGTAACGTATTCTTTTATATTTTCCACAGTGGCACTCCCAGTCTTTTACAGGACCGAAAATTCTTTCGCAGAACAACCCTCCCATTTCTGGTTTGTACGTTCTGTAATTGATGGTTTCGGGCTGAGTAACTTCGCCGTAAGAACTCTCCAGGATAGATTCAGGAGAAGCCAAACTAATGGTGATCTTACTGAAGTCCTGATTAATTTTCTTGTTTTTTCTGAAAGCCATTTTTATGTTATGGTTTATTTTTTAGTATTAAAGTTTTTAGAGTTTAAAGTTTAGAGTTTAAAGTTTATAAAGTTTAAACTCTAAACTTTAAACTTTTTTAGTCCATCGTGATCTCCAATGCAAGACCTCTCAACTCATGTACAAGTACATTGAACGATTCTGGTACATTTGGTTTTGGCATATTTTCGCCTTTTACGATTGCTTCGTAAGACTTAGCTCTACCAATCACATCATCCGATTTTATAGTCAAGATTTCTTGAAGAATATTTGCTGCACCGAATGCTTCGAGTGCCCAAACCTCCATCTCTCCAAATCGCTGACCACCGAACTGTGCTTTACCACCCAACGGCTGCTGCGTGATAAGAGAATACGGCCCGATAGAACGTGCGTGCATCTTATCGTCTACAAGGTGACCAAGTTTCAGCATGTAAATAATACCTACTGTAACCGGTTGGTCGAAACGATGTCCAGACAAACCATCATGAAGATACGTACGACCAAATGAAGGAAGACCAGCTTCGTTC
>JAYSUZ010000428.1:0-5183 GCA_043718845.1 Cytophagales bacterium | reverse complement strand
CGGTGACTGTAAAAAGAATGCTGTCTCCATCACAAATAGAAGTACTAGAAGCCGAAAGCACAACAGAAGCTACAGGACGACTGACCACGATTCGATTAGATGTAATAGGCAATGCAGCGGCACAGGCTGCGCTTAGTGTCATTACACAAGTAATGCTATCGTCTTGATTTAACACACTTGGGCTGTAGACTAATCCTGTTTCGCCTACAACAAGCAATCCATTTTTCTCCCATTGGAGGGTTGGAATAGCTTCGTTTACAGGCAATGCCGTAAAGGTATAACTTGCCATTGGGTCATAACAGCCGTCTAATGGATTGGATACTATTGAAATACTTGGATTGGGTAGAACAGGGTTAAAGGTATACAGCATACCTTCGTCGGGAATGGTATCAAGTACACTGATGTATTTTGCTACTATTGGTGTCAAAGGATTTCCCGTTAGAAAATAACCGTTGTCTCCAAAATGACTTCCTAGCCCTATCATTGGGCCAGCGGTATAAAAACTATTGGTATCAATAATTTTATGAGGACCTATATGAATTTCTATCTTCCCATCTGTGCGGTGAAGTTTTACTTGAAAACTAATGGAATCAGAAAGTAACGGTTGGTCTTTATAAAAACCAATGTTTTTATATTCCACTACAAAAAACGTATCCGTAGGTGTTTCAAACAATTGATAACTAATTGAAGAAAGGGATGTATCGGTTGGAGTACCTCGATCGATAAGATCAACCAAGTTGGTCGCACCACCAAAGGCGGTGATGGTAGGATCGTCTTTAGTTCCTAATAAATCAGAAAAATAGATTTTTCCATTACTTTCAACCGTCAACGTATCGTAATAAATGCCTTGGAATAAAAAGTTAAACCCAATTGGAAGTAAGTAACTTTCATCGTCCCAAGCCGAGTCTGCCGTAAGCGCCGTTGGTGCAACTAGAAACGTAAAGGGTGCCGAACTTTCAGTATGGCAATAGGTTTGAGCTTGGGATAGTTGAGCTACTCCAATACAGTACCCTAAAAAAAATGCAAATTTTAGTTTAACTCGTAATGACATGTCTTACTTTATTGAAACAATTACCGACAAGGACCCTCCTTCTGGTATAGACTTTACAAAATATACTCCTTTTGGTAGCTGATTAAGAACAAAAGTAATTTCGAATACTAATTTCTTATTTCGTATTCAACAATCAAGTGGCACGTGTCTTGTAAAGCCGTCCTTACATCGTTGAACTGTTCGAGCAATTCGACAATGTAAGGACGGCTTTCTTTTGAGTATGAAATAGAATAATTATAAATTATAAATTAACCAATCACTTTCATCCCTTCTTTCGCTTTCAACACTACCGTATCCAATCCTGAAAGTTCCTTCCCTCCTGCTGTAGCGTAGAAAGGCTGTCCGCCTCCCCCCCCTTGTATTTCTTTTGCTAAAGCACGAATCAAAACGCCTGCATTCAATTTGTGTCCTTCTACCAAAGTGTCAGAAAACATAATGGTCACATTAGGCTTTCCATCCACGTCAGCAGCCAATACCAAGTATAAATTTTCTACCTGAGTACGTAATTCGTAGGCGAGTTGCTTCAACGCATCGGCAGAACCGAGTTGAATTTTTTCTATGATATAATTGATACCGTCTACTTGTTTCACTTTCGTTAAAAGTACCGCTTTCAATTCTTGTGCTTGTTTTTGGTGTACCGCTTCGAGTTGTTTTTGAAGTAGCGCTTTTTCTTCTACCAAATCGCTTACTGCTTTTACCAAATCTTTTGGATTTTTCAACAGTTCGCTCAGTTGGGCTACCAATTTATTTTGAGCTTCTATCAACGCTTCCGCTTCGTTGGACGTAACGGCTTCAATTCTTCTTACACCAGCGGCTACAGAGCTTTCGGAGGTGATTTTAAACAACCCAATTTTACCCGTAGAAGGCACGTGTGTACCGCCACAAAGTTCTACAGAATAGTTTTTATCAAACGTAATTACCCGAACAAAATCGCCGTATTTTTCGCCGAAGAGTGCCATCGCTCCAAATTTCTTGGCGTCGTTGATGGGTACATTTCGTTTTTCGTCCAATACTATATTTTCACGGATTTTCTGATTTACAATTTGCTCTACTTTCGCTATTTCAGCTTCCGTCATTTTTGCAATGTGCGAAAAGTCGAATCGAAGTAATTTCTCGTTTACCAACGATCCTTTTTGTCCTACATGTTCGCCCAACACCTTACGCAATGCAGCTTGCAATAAGTGCGTCACGGAATGGTTGTTTTCAGTAAGCGAACGCTTAGAAGCGTCTACTACTGCTGTGAATTCTGCATTTATAATCGAAGGTAATTTGTCGGCAAAATGAACAATCAAATCGTTCTCTTTTTTTGTATCGGTAATGTAAATTTTCTCTTTTCCAGCTTCAATATAACCGGTATCGCCTATCTGACCACCACTTTCTGCATAGAAAGGTGTAACGTCCAAGACGAGTTGGTACTGATCTTTTGTCTTCGTTTTTACTTGACGGTATTTTACAATTTTAGCTTTAGAATCCAAATGTTCGTAGCCCACAAATTCTACTTTATCGGCGTCGTTTACCAAAATCCAATCGCCTGTTTCGCTTACGGCTGCTGCTTTGGAGCGTTCCTTTTGAATAGCCATTTCTTGGTCAAAACCAACGGTATCGACGGTAAATCCTTTTTCTTTTGCAATGAGTTCGGTAAGGTCCAATGGAAAACCAAAGGTATCGTACAATTCAAACGCTACACTGCCCGAAATTATTTTTTTAGAATCCAGTATTCCTGCATGGTTCATAAGCTCGTCTAACCGCTTTATCCCAGCTTCAAGGGTTCTTAGAAACGATGTTTCTTCTTCAAGAATTACGCGTTGTACAAACTCTTGTTGCGCTTTCAACTCTGGAAAAACCTCCGCAAATTGATTGGCTATTAACACCACCAATTTATTGAAAAAAGGTTCTTTGAAATTCAAAAAGGTATAGCCATAACGCACCGCTCTTCTTAAAATTCGTCGGATTACATAACCTGCTTTGTTGTTGGAAGGTAATTGACCATCGGCTATTACAAAAGCAATGGCACGAATATGATCGGCCATCACGCGCATAGCGATGTCCGTAGTTTCGGCTGCACCGTATTTTATACCACAGTTTTGTGAAATATATTGAATAGTAGGTTGGAATACATCGGTATCGTAATTCGAACTTTTCCCTTGTACTGCGCGTACCAAACGTTCAAAACCCATTCCTGTATCCACATGTTTGGCAGGAAGTTCTTCGAGACTTCCGTCTGCTTTTCTATTGTATTGTATAAAAACGTTGTTCCATATTTCAATTACTTGTGGATCGTCGTTGTTTACACGGTCTTTGCCAGGTATTTTTGCGCGCGCTTCGTCTGAGCGCAAGTCGATGTGAATCTCGGTGCATGGGCCGCATGGGCCTTGGTCGCCCATCTCCCAGAAATTATCTTTTTTACTTCCGTTTATAATATGGTCTTCGGATACAAACTGCAACCAAAAGGCTTTTGATTCTTTATCGTATTCTAATTTCTCTTTATCGTCTCCTCCAAAAACAGAAACGTACAATCGATCTACGGGAAGATTAAATTCTTTGGTCAACAACTCCCAAGACCATTCGATGGCTTCTTTTTTAAAGTAATTTCCAAAAGACCAGTTGCCCAGCATCTCAAACATGGTATGATGGTAGGTGTCGATGCCTACTTCTTCCAAGTCGTTGTGTTTTCCAGAAACACGAAGGCATTTTTGGGTATCGGCAATGCGTGGATGTTTAGGAGTTTGGTTTCCCAAAAAGTAATCTTTAAACTGATTCATACCCGCATTGGTAAACATCAACGTAGGGTCGTTTTTATTTACAATAGGTGCAGAAGGAACGATAAGATGGTCTTTAGATTTGAAAAAATCCAAGTATTTCTGTCTTATTTCTTTTGAAGTCATTTCTTTAATGTTCAATTATTAATGGTAAATCAGTACTTATTAATCCTTAATAAATTTCTATGTACGGAGCGCTAACAATTCAAACGGACATATATTATTTTGGATATGCTTGATAATTATAGTATTTGATTAAAAATAGACCTTTACTTTAATGTAATTTTTTCATATTTTTAACCCTTTGATAAATTACTACATGAAGAAAACTTCAATGTCGTATCAAATTTTCAATGCGCACTATAACTATTCATTGCAATAGTGTGTAAAATTAACTTATTTCTGCCTTATGTCAAAAATAAAATACTACTACGACACTGAAACTTGTAAGTTTGAAAAGCTAAAACCCAACATTTCTGATATAGTTATCAACAGTTTAGGCTTCATAATTTTAGCGCTACTATTTGCTATAGGTATGTCGGTTGCGTATACCTATCTTTTTCCTTCCCATAGAGAAAAATACCTAAGCAAAGAGAATAAAGAATTAAATTTTTACTATAAACTCTTGAGCAAGGAAATGGTAGAAATGAATAAGGTACTTGCCGTTTTACAAGAAAAAGACGATCAAGTATACCGTTCTATTTTTGAAAGCACTCCTATTGCGCCCTCTATTAGAAACGCAGGAATAGGAAATATGGAAATATACAAAGCCTTATTAGACAAGGATCTTTCTCAGCAGGTATTGATACTTTCTACGATGGAAAAGCTCAATAAATTGAAGAAAAAAGCCTATGTTCAAAGTAAATCGTACGAGGCATTACTAGCTTTATCTAAGCAAAAATCTGCTTTATTGGCGGGAATGCCTGCTATACAACCAATGTCAAACCCAAACTTAACGAAATTAGTTTCTGGATTCGGTTACCGAATGCACCCTATCTATAAAGTACGGCTCATGCATACGGGTGTTGATTTTAATGCCAGAAAAGGCACTCCGGTATACTCTACTGGCGATGGTGAAATTATTGTAACCGCACGAAATGCTGGCGGATATGGCAATGAGATTGAAGTAAATCACGGATTTGGGTACGTAACCAAATATGCCCATCTAGAAAGTTTCAAAGTAAAAGTAGGTCAAAAAGTGAAACGGGGCGAACTTATTGGCTACTCCGGTGCATCAGGTGCCGCTACAGCACCGCACCTGCACTACGAAGTAATCCATGACGGTCAGAAAGTAAATCCTGTAAATTACTTTTTTCAGGAGTTAAATGGCGAACAGTATAAGAAAATATTAGAGTTGGCAGAACAAGAAAATC
>JAYSUZ010000427.1:0-5191 GCA_043718845.1 Cytophagales bacterium | reverse complement strand
GTATTTTACTTGGACCTTGGGCTAAGGAATCATTTATTTTTGTAGCTCCTATTATTTTTTTATGTTCTTCAATGAATAAATTCAAACAAATAGGATGGTTTTTGCTATCGGGTATACTTGTGTTTTCATTTCGAATTTATTTTGATAAATTCACTGGTACTTCAATATCCGACAGTCTGGGAAATAATTTTGATCATTTCCTAAATATAAGGAATTCACTTTATAGACTTTTTAGTTTTCATGGAGTATATGAAATTTTCTCTGTATTAGGATTATGGGTGCTTATTCCATTTTATTTGATGGTCACGAATTTCAAACAATTTACCAATCAGTTAAAAAGAGCAGAATTATTTATGTACTTATATCTTGGGTGTGTTTTAGTTCAGGCTATGCTATCATTTGAATTGGCAAGAATGCTTTACCTAGCTTTGCCGGTTTTTGCTGTTTATATTGCAAAATTAGTCGACGAATTTATTCCTTCATTGAGAAAGATACAGTACAATTAAGTAGTGGAATAGTTGAGGAGAAATTAGGCCGCTAATATTCTGTATATTAGGAATAAATTGTTTATTTTCGCCTATGCCTTCTAAGTATCTTTTACTAATAGCCGGCCCTACCGCTGTAGGCAAAACTAGTTTGGCAATACAACTTGCGTTGTATTTTAAAACGGAGGTACTCTCCGCAGATTCAAGGCAGTTTTATAAGGAAATGACTGTTGGTACAGCTACACCTACATTAGTTGAACGAGCAACAGTAAAACATCATTTTATTGACAATTTAAGTATCCAAGACGAGTATTCTGCAGGTATGTATGAGGAAGATGCACTCGCCCTGCTAGAAGTGTTATTTAAAAAGTACGATACAATTGTTTTGACAGGCGGCTCCGGGTTGTTTATAAAAGCCCTTTGCGAAGGTATGGACGCTATTCCTCAAGTAGATCCTCAGTTAAGAACACTATTAAATAAGGAGTTTGAGACTTACGGATTAGCGCCTTTACTCGAAGAGCTTAAAGAAAAAGACCCGAACTATTACGAACAGGTAGATAAGGCAAATCCTATAAGAGTAATAAGGGCGTTGGAACTTTGTAGAGGCACAGGCATGCCTTTTTCATCTTTCAGAACGGCACTTAAAAAAGAGCGTCCATTTGAAATTATCAAAATCGGACTGAATAGAGATCGTTCAGAATTATATGCTCGAATAGAGCAACGTATGGATGCTATGCTGGACGAAGGCTTGGTCGAAGAAGTAAGGGCATTACTTCCGTTTAGAAATCTAAATGCGCTCCAAACGGTTGGTTATTCAGAGGTTTTTGGATATCTTAATGGTAAATACGATTACGAAGAAATGGTTCGGTTGCTAAAGCAGAATAGCAGAAGGTATGCAAAACGTCAGCTTACATGGTTTTTGAAAGATAAAGAAATGCAATGGTTTGAGCCTAATCAGGAAATAGAAATTTTGGACTGTGTAAAAAAAAGTCAAGGGTTATAATTACGCCTCTGTCGCCGCTATTTCCCAATAACTAATGTATCTTCACAAAAGTCATATTCATGGCGTAGATTAGAACAGATGATCACGATACGCTTTTTTAGTTGGTGATTTATTTCTTCTAAATACCAATCGAAGCCTTTGCTGTCTAAGTTGGTTGTAGGTTCGTCGAGCATTAGAATTGGCGTATCTGAAAACAATGCGAGTCCTAGTTTTACACGTTGTTTCATTCCTGAAGACAGAAATCGAATTTCCTTATCGGCAGCGTGTTCTAGGTGTATTTTTTGTATAAATACGTCTGTCGAAATTGAATTTGAAAATGGTTTGAATATTTTATGGAAGTCGATGAGCTCGCGAATGGTCATTTCTTCTATTAGCTCAAGATAGGGCGCTGCAAAAGAGATGTATTTATAGAAAATTTCCGGATAGACTGTAATTTTTTTTTGCTGATAAAGCAATGCTCCTTCGGAAGGGAGCACTGCGCCTGCTAATACTTGAAGTAATGTAGACTTTCCAGAGCCGTTAGGCCCTGTAATAGCAATGGATTGATTGTTTGTTAAGGTCAAAGATAGGTTTCTAAAAATCCAATCTTTGTTGAATTTTTTTCCGATATTTTGGGCAATAATTTCCACGTTAAGTTATTGTGCAAACCCTTTCATAATACCTCTGTCAGAGCTTTGGATAAAATTAATTATTTCATCTTTCTCTTTAGAAGGAGGGAAGTCTACTTCTAATATTTGTATTGCTTTTGAGGTGTTATGACCTTTTAAATAAATTGTTCGGTAGATATTTTGAATCTCATTTATTTTATCGTTACTAAAGCCTCTTCTTCTCAGTCCTATAGAGTTTATTCCGCAATAGGAGAGAGGCTCACGTGCGGCTTTGGTAAATGGTGGTACATCTTTTCGAACTAGAGAGCCTCCAGAAATAATGGTATGCGCTCCTATTTTTACAAACTGATGAACGGCAGTTGTACCGCTGATAATCGCCCAATCGTCTACGATGATGTGGCCTGCCAATTGGGTGGCATTTCCTAAGATACAGTTGTTTCCTATTACGCAGTCGTGCGCCACGTGCACGTAAGCCATTAATAAACAATTGCTTCCTACGATTGTAGTGAATTTATCTTTAGTGCCACGGCTTATGGTTACGCATTCTCTTATCACCGTATTGTCGCCAATGATAGCGGTAGTTTCTTCCCCGTCGAATTTTAAATCTTGAGGGATAGAAGAAATGACTGCACCAGGGTATATTTTGCAATTTTTTCCGATGCGAGCACCTTCCATAATTGTTACATTAGGGCCTATCCAAGTACCTTCGCCTATTTCTACATTTTTAGAAATAGTTGTAAAAGGTTCGATCACAACATTTGTTGCAATTTTAGCTTCTGGATGAATGTATGCTAGAGGTTGGTTCATTTTAACTAGTTTAATGATTTTTTAACCATACTTGCAGTCACTGTAGCCTCACACACCAATTGGCCTGCAACAAAAGCTTGCCCTCTTAGTTTAGCAATTCCTCTTTTTATAGGAGCAAGTAATTCACATTTAAATACTAAAGTATCTCCTGGTACAACTGGTTTTCGAAATTTGCATTCTTCAATGCCTAGGAAATAAGTCCAATAATTTTCAGGATCGGAAACAGTATTTAGTACTAAAATTCCTCCCGTTTGCGCCATTGCTTCTATTTGCAATACGCCTGGCATTATTGGATTTCCGGGGAAGTGACCTTGAAAGAAGGGTTCGTTGATGGTTACGTTTTTTACACCTACTACTATATTTTCTTCCAAGTGGATTATTTTATCTACAAGTTTGAAAGGATAAGTATGAGGAAGTGCTTTGTATATTTTGTTTACATCCATCACCGCCGGCTGGCTAGGGTCGTATTTAGGCGCCTGATTTCGGGATGTTTCTTTCATCAGTTTTTTAATCTTCTTTGCGAAGGCTACGTTTGCGGCATGTCCTGGTCTTGCTGCTAATATTTGGGCTTTTAGAGGTCTTCCTATTAAAGCCAAATCGCCTATCACATCGAGTAGTTTATGACGTGCGGGCTCGTTATTATAGCGAAGTTCTACATTGTTGAGTATACCTTCTTTCTTTACTTCTACTTTTTCTTTGTTAAAGAGTTTCGCCAAAGATTCTAGTTCTTCGTCTTTTACAACTCTGTCTACAATAACAATTGCATTGTTGATATCACCTCCTTTAATAAGGTTTTGGCTGTGTAGCATTTCCAATTCATGCAAAAAGCAGAAGGTGCGACACGCTGCAATTTCTTTTGAAAACTGACTTATATTTGTCAGCGAAGCATGCTGACTGCCCAATACAGGCGAGTTATAGTCTACCATTACGGTAACTCTATAATCGTCTAAAGGAAGGGCTGCTATTTCGATTTGATTTTCTTCGTCCTTGTAGAAAATACTGTGTGGGATTTCATAGAAATTTCGCAACGCATTTTGTTCGTCCATTCCCGCTTCTTCGAGAATATCTACAAAAGGTTTGGAGCTGCCATCCATAATTGGAGGTTCAGGACCGTCAAGTTGAATTAAAATATTATCTATTTGAAGTCCTACTAAAGCAGCCAACGTATGCTCTACGGTATTGACTCTAGCGCCATTCTTTTCTATTGTAGTACCTCTAGATAGATCTACTACGTAGTCAACGTCAGCTTCTACTTTTGGTTGGTCAGGCAGATCGGTACGTTGAAAGACAATACCGTGATTTATAGGGGCAGGAACAAAAGTCATGTTTACTTTTACTCCAGTATGCAATCCTACACCTGAAAGTGTAACCGGTTTTTTGATTGTTTGTTGTTTTTGATTCACTCTAAATCGTTTAATTTTGCACTATAATGATTGCAAATGTAGTATTTTTTCTTCCAATTCCTCTATTCGCTTCTGCAAGTCTGGTAATTTTTTAAAAACAGATGCCGATCTTAAATGGGAAGTGTAGTCAAATGCAGGAGAGCCGAGAATAGCGGTACCTTCTTTTGTAATAGACTTACTGATACCTGATTGGGCTCCAATATTTGTTTTATTAGCAAGCGTTAGATGGCCTATTATTCCAACTTGTCCTCCTATCATAGAGTTTTCGCCTACTTTGGTGGAGCCTGAAACGCCTGTTTGGGCTGCAATAACAGTATTTTTGCCTATTTCAACATTGTGGGCTATTTGAATCAGGTTGTCAAGTTTTACACCGTCGTGTATAAATGTAGAACCCATTGTGGCGCAGTCTATAATGGTATTAGCGCCTATATCTACATGATTACCAATGATTACATTTCCTACTTGAGGTATTGTTTTGTAGGTGCCGTCCGCTTGAGGGGCAAATCCAAATCCGTCGCTGCCTATTATGGCGCCAGATTGAAAAGTGCAATGGTGTCCTATTAAGGAGTCAGCATATATTTTAACGCCTGAAAATAAAATTGTATTGTCACCAATAGTTACATTATCACCAATATACACATGAGGGTAAATTTTTACATTTTTGCCGATAGTGCAGTTGTTGCCTATGTAAGAGAAGGCGCCACGATAAATATCTTCACCAACAAGGCTATTCTCTCCAATATAAGAAGGGTTTTCAATGCCTTTTTTTATGAAACTTACTATTTTGTGGTATTCTTCTAGTAGCGTACTGAAACTTGTATACGGATCCTCTACTAATATCAGCGTAGCTTTAATCGTTGCTTTTGCGGAGAAGTCGCTTTTTAC
>JAYSUZ010000426.1:0-2410 GCA_043718845.1 Cytophagales bacterium | reverse complement strand
TACTTTGGTAGGAACAGAGTTCTTTTTTTCCGCGAAAGAAGACGCTGCTGAAGCCGCTTTTTTCTTCAATTCTCCTCGCTCAGGAAAACGATATTTCAGTTGAGTACCACTCATTTTCAAAAACGCATCAAATGCTTTTCCTGTACGTGTACTCACAAACCCTTTTATAAGTTCGGTTTCTTTTCCTTCGTGAAGTGCCTTTAGAGCCTCTTCGTCAAGGGTTACTCCAAGCACTTTTGCCGGAATTTCTAACTTCTTTACTTCTTCTTCCATTGTTTGTTAAGCAGAATTTCGCTCTGCATTGATGATACCGAATGAACAGCGCATCACGAGTTTTTCATAAATATTTTTCAGCGAGAGTTGAGCTTTATTATCGTCTATTTCTCTAATTCGAGTTAATGCGTGCTGCTGTATTGTTACAAGTGGTAATTCAATACGCTGACGCATCTGTATAGAAAGCTGGTCGATGGGCTTATCGCCCATCAATTGCGTTTCTCCAGAAAGAAGTAATATATACTTTTTAGTACGTTGAAACTCATCGTGTATCATATTCCACAAAGCTCCATACGTAGGATGGTTTGCCAAATAAGCCGTCAGAGGGAAAAACGATTTCGTCATTGCCATTTCACAATTTCCTAACAGTGTTTTAAAGAATAGCGAACTATTGTACAACTGTACTACCTCTTCCCATCTTCCTGCTTCTTCCATTTTTTCAAATGCAGCACCCACGCCATAATAGCCCGGAAGGTTTTGTTTTAATTGACTCCAAGCACCTACAAAAGGAACTGCTCTTAAATCATTTAAATTCAATTTCCCTGAATTTCTTTTTGCAGGACGACTTCCGATATTTGTTTCTGCATAATAACGCAGTGGACTTGCAAAATTCAGGTACTCCAAAAATTTGGGGTCATTCTTCAATACTGCAAATGCTTCATAACTTTCATCAGAAAGTGTTTGAAGTAATTTATCCTCTTTGGCCGTAAGCGTTACTTCTCGTTGTGAAAACAATGCATTACTAATACCCGCATGTACCAACTGCTCCATATTAAACTGGGCAGCATCAATAGTACCGAAGTTCGAGCTGATTGTCTGCCCTTGTATAGTAAGTTGTATTTCTTTGCTTGCAATATTATTGCCCATCGAGGCATAAAATTGATGTGTCTTCCCTCCTCCTCTTGCAGGTGGACCTCCTCTGCCGTCAAAAAATACGACTTGTACATCATACAATCTAGATAGATAAGTCAACTGCTCTTTGGCTTTGTAGATACTCCAATTTGCCATCAAATATCCTCCATCTTTAGTACCGTCAGAAAACCCTAGCATGATGGTCTGTACGTTATTTCTCCTTGTAAGATGTTTTCTATAAATATCATTTTCATACAGCGTCTTCATCACTGAAGAAGCATTGCGCAAGTCGTCGATTGTTTCAAAAAGAGGAACAATACCTAAACTTATTTTATCTCGTTTCCATCCACTCATTTGAAACAGCGTATACACTTCTATAACATTCAATGCCGTAGTAGTGTGACTGATGATGTAACGATGACAACCTTCCTCTCCGTTGTATTTTTGTACAGCCTGTATCGCTGCCATAGTATACAACGTGTCTTTATGCAATTCGTTTTCGATCTCCGAAGGATCTACAGTGTCTTTCACTTTTAGTAACGCCGTTATTTTATCAAGTTCGGATAACTCTTTATAATTTTTAGGAAGTAAGTCTGTTTTTTCTGCAATAACATCTATCAGCGAAGCGTGTACCGAACTGTCTTGGCGTACATCCAAAGACGCAAAGTACAAACCAAACAGTTCTACTTTACTAATCATCCTGTCTATATAGTAAATAAAAAGGCTATTATGCTCTTCTATAACCGTAGCTCTAATTTGCTTGAATACTTTTAGTATCTGATCTTTAGAAATATCTGCTTTATGCCCTGGAATAAATAAATTATTGTATAGTTTTTCTTCCAACACACACAACTCATTATAAACTCCTTTAAAGGTAAGTCTTCGTTTTAAACGACGAACATCAATATAATAACTTTTTATAATAGCACTACGCAACGCTTCCGCTACATGAAGCGTAGTATCCGATTTTACAAATGGATTTCCGTCTCGGTCTCCTCCTGGCCAAAATCCCATACGAATAAGAGGGTTGTTGGAATCCAGAGAACCTGGGAATTCACTTTTTAAGTACGATAAAATGTTACCACCTGCTTGGTAAAATACATGTTCCAAAAACCATATTAAACTTACCGCTTCATCGTAAGGAGTTGGTTTCTCTTTTTTGAAAAAGGGTGTTTTCCCTAATTGCTGTAAATAAGTATTTACCAAAGCCGTGTTGTCGGTTATCAATGCTTTGGATAAGTCGTTGATAATCCCCAATACTTCGCTTGTGTAAAATTGAGTAGGG
>JAYSUZ010000425.1:0-5206 GCA_043718845.1 Cytophagales bacterium | reverse complement strand
ATCTTGCAATACTAGTGGATTAGAACCTGTATTTTTAAATTTAAATTCATGGTTTACTTTTATTCCTTCTGCTATTTTGCCGAAGTCAAAGGAATCTTCTAAGAAATCAAGCTGAGTAAGCGCCATTTTACTGGCTTCGGCCGCTTGGATACTATCCGTATTTGGAGCTACTACAATAGCAGAGTCAGAAGCAGAGATCGTTTTTTCTTTTGATTCGCAAGCATTTAAGGTGATTAGTGCGGCAATAAGCAGTACCGTATAATTTATTCTTTTTACCATAGTTACTTCTTGTTTAGGGTTATTCTTGTGCAAAATTATAAATAATATCAGTCCTACAAAATTACTTGTTGTCAATAAGTCCTCGTCCACTTTTTCGGATCGTACCGTCTTTAGCCAAATCGGTAGCAATACTGTCCAAAATACCGTTTACAAAAATTTTGCTTTTTGGAGTACTGTATATTTTTGAAATTTCAATAAACTCATTTATAGACACTTTCACTGGTATTCCTGGGAAAATAATCATTTCAGTAGTAGCCAGTTTCATTATAATTTTGTCGGTAATGGCTACTCGGTCGGATTCCCAATTTTTTAGTCTATCGTTAATAATAGGGTCTAATTTGGCGTCCATCTGAACTGTTTTATCGAAAAGTTCAATGAAGTAAGCTTTGTCTTCCTCCCAGTTGGACGAGATTGCCAATAGTTTGTCTTCGTCTGTACTGCCCTCTGTCAGTGATTTAATCGTCTTGACGGCCATACTTTTCACAATAGAGCTATTTTCTGTCCAGTTCAAATCGTTCGATTCGAAATGGATCACAACCGCCTCTTTTTTAAGGAAAATAGTCTTTAGAATATAAAGGCACATATCCCTATCTTGAAAAGGAGTGCTTTCGTCAAGTTCTTGGTATTTAATATATTCAGGATCTGTCTTAAGGTATTCTTTAAAGGTATTACGTACAAAAGAAGGTTCTAACGCAATTCCTTTTCTTATTTTTTCACGTTCGAAGTCCTTGTTGTTTTGAAGTGCTTTTATTACTGCATTGTGTTGCAATTTCAACTCCTTAGTAGCAGTTGGCAAAGCTTTTATTAACTTGTTTTTCTTTTCGGTTTCGTCTATTTCTACAAAATCGGAGAGCTCAATTAATAAGGCCAGTAATTCTAAATATTTGTAATTTATATTCTCTACATCTTCAAGCATTAATTTGCGGAAGTGTTTCAAATCTCTGTCTACTCGTAAGGAATAGGTCGATTTTGCGTTTTCAGAGGCTGCTATTACGTCTTTCCCTTGCGTGGTGTAAGTGACTACTTGAAGAAATGACTTCTCATACAATGCAATAGCCTCTTCTTTTTTCGTTTTCAGGAGTTCTAAGTTCTGAACTTCCATTGAATTCATGTCAGGTAAAAATGCTTCTGCGATTTCTTCCAATCCTAATTCAAAATTAGATTCTCTGGACTGATAGAGCGCATAAATTGCCTGCATCACTTTTATTCTCAATAACCTTCTGTTTAACATGTCTAAAGAACGATTTTTCTTATCTTTGTTTCGAAGTGTAATATTAGCAGTTTTTACATAGTATAACAAGCCTATGTATGAATTGTTGGAAAAGAAAATGAAAATTGTTCATGAAAGAACTTGCCTATCTAAATAAATACCTGTTAAAATATAAATACCATCTACTTTCTGGAATTTTATTGGTATTCTTAAATAATATTTTTGCGATACTCGTAGCGCCGCTCACCAGAGAATCGTTCAATCTTATAGGCGACTTTATAGCCGCCTATAAAAACACGATTGATCCAATTCAGAAAGCTGTCTTATTCGCGTCCTTTCGAACTCAGCTATTTATATACGTTGGTCAAATAATAGGGACATCGATTATAGCGGGAGTATTTTTGTATTATCAACGCAAAACTATTATTGGCATTTCACGACGTATTGAATACGACTTAAAAAATGAGCTTTACAACCATTATCAATCACTTCCGCTTTCTTTTTATAAAAGAAACAATACCGGAGATCTGATGAATCGTATATCGGAAGACGTAAGTCAGGTGCGAAATTATTTGGGGCCTTGTATTATGTACGGCTTAAATTTGGTCGCTATTTTTGCCGTCACTATTCCATTTATGATTTCCGTAAATTTCAATCTGACGTTGTATACCCTCATACCACTGCCTCTTTTGGCGCTTAGTATTTATCTTGTAAACAATAGAGTGACCAAACAATCGGAAGCGATACAGAAAAGCCAGTCAAATTTATCTACCCATGTGCAGGAGGCTTTTTCGGGCATACGGGTATTAAAATCTTTTGTAAGAGAAAAGGATTCAATCCGAAAATTTGAACTAGAAAGTGAAGCCTATAAAAACAGTTCGATTCAGCTCAGTAAAATTCAGGCCTTATTTTTTCCAACAATACTTACGCTTATCGGTGCCAGTACTATTTTAGTAGTATATATAGGCGGTAGGGAGGTGATAAAAGGGACAATAGAGTTTGGAAACATAGCCGAATTCTTTATTTACTTAAATAGAATGAGTTGGCCAGTAGCTTCGCTAGGCTGGATAACGAGTTTGATACAACGTGCAGAAGTTTCGCAAGGAAGAATAAATGAGTTTCTTACTGTGAAATCAGAAGTTACGTCTGGTACACATTTACTCCCCAACGCAATGGGCGATATAGAATTTCGAAACGTAAGTTTTACCTATGCTGATACCGGTATTGAAGCGCTTAAAAATATTTCTTTTACCTTGAAAAAAGGGGAAACGATAGCGGTAGTAGGCAATACAGGTTCTGGAAAAAGTACGCTCGCTAATCTTCTTTGTAGAATGTATGACCCAACGAAAGGCGAAATTAGTGTCGATACGGTACCGTTACAGGAGTTAAACGTACAGCAGTATAGAAGTAAAATAGGATATGTACCCCAAGATGTTTTTCTTTTTTCGGATACAATACGCAACAATATTGCCTTCGGAGCGGACGAACGTAACGAGCAAACTATTATAAAAGCGTCGAAGGAGGCAGATTTATATTCTAATATTATTGATTTTTCCAATGGATTTGATACCATAATTGGCGAGCGGGGAATAACCCTTTCAGGAGGGCAAAAACAGCGGCTATCAATAGCTCGGGCTATCGTAAAAAATCCACAATTGATAGTGCTCGACGATTGTTTGTCGGCGGTAGATACCAGTACTGAAAATATAATTCTTTCCAATCTCTCTGCTATAATGCGAAATAAAACCTCTGTTATTATTTCGCATAGAGTATCTTCCGTTAAATTGGCTACTAAAATACTCGTCTTAGAAGAAGGCGAATTGGTAGAGCAAGGGACGCACGAAGAACTGATAGGGCTAAACGGTATTTATCAAGACATATACCAACGGCAACTGCAAGAGGAGGGAAGACAATAGTCTCCCAATGAGGCGGCTGTTTAAAGCATAAAGACGCAGTAGCAGAGAAGGGTTAGTAATTATCATCCGCACCGCCGCCGCCAAATTTTCCTCCACCAAAATCAGGATTGTTTTCGGAAGAGTTATGCTGCGGACTTGAAAAGGTTTGTGCAATAATAAGTGCTTCTGCATCAAAATTGCCAAGCCTATTCTCCTCTTTATCTTCCGCATAGGTAATGCCGTACTTTGGCGTTTTAAAATACCGTATTGAAAAGTAAGCTACCACAAGCATAATTATTCCCCCTATTGTAAGACTAATCTCATGATGGCCCAAACTAAAGTAATATTTAAACGTCATCACAGACGCCGCTAGTATAGCTAACCCTGCAAGCAATAGAACTCGATTTTTATTTTTTAAACCCATGAAAATATACAACAAGGGAACAAGTGCTGTAAAAGCATAAAAGAAAAAAGCAAACGGAATATCTTCACCTTCCATTAAATGCATATTAAATAATTCTGAAGACAAGGTTCTTACCACAAAATAATTTCCTGCCAAATAAAATACCAATAGCGATAGAATTTCTATAATCCAACAACTACTGTCCCAAAAGCGCAGTTGTGCTAGTTTCCTTACTTTTACTACCGCAAAGTAGCAACCCGTCGAAAATAACATGGTAATAAAAGGCAACGTAAATTTGGAGGATGCTCCTGTTTTTGAAATCAGTAAAAAAATCAGGAGAAATACACACACAAAAGTAGTAGCCGCCACAAGCCTATCGGAATAACGGATGCACGCAGCAAGGAGAAATGGTAAGGAGATACAACAAAAGAGTATCAATGTAGGTTCTTCTACATAGGAATTTTCATTAAACAACAAACAAAAACCACAAATAATACTGCTCAACCCCATATATAAAAGGGCATCGTCAATGCCCGATTTATATAACTTCTTGTTATGAATAAGAACTTCTAAAAGAGCCAATAAAATAATTCCATCTACAATACAATGTGTGGTAAATTCGGAATTATCCCCATTGAAATCGGTCATTAACATAAACAATCCAAAAGCAGAGAACGCACTGATTACCGTGAAAATAAATAATCCAATACGGATAAATATAGTTGGGGTATACAATAAATCGGGATATTTTAATTTAATTGCTTCCCAATTTTGATCAGAAAGTAGTTTATTCTTGTGCCATTTTTTTGCGTTGAGCAAAATTTCAGCATTGTCGAGGTCTTGGGTTTGGTAGGCTAGCATATTATAATTTTAGAAATTTCTTATAATTGAAAAAGAAATAAATGATACCTATACAGGAAAATATGAAATAGAAGAGTCCGAGAAAAACAGGGCCATCACTAGAGGAGAAGTCGTCTAAGAGTCGTATAAAAAAATAGGTC
The DNA here is from genome assembly GCA_043718845.1 of Cytophagales bacterium. Taxonomy (GTDB): domain Bacteria; phylum Bacteroidota; class Bacteroidia; order Cytophagales; family Cytophagaceae; genus JANYCO01. The sequence goes on along the minus strand of JAYSUZ010000425.1, from coordinate 418 downwards.
AATCCGATATAACCATACAGGCCTGCCATCAGAAGGAAATAAAACGACTGTTCTTTTCTAGCGTATACAAAAGCTAAATAACAAAGGCCTATAAGCAACCCATAAAAGATAAACGATAAACCTTCCATTGTAAAAATTCCCGACAAGGAACAAATAAATAAGAGTTGCATGCCAAAATTAAAATAAGAAAAAGAGAAATGTTTTTTCAGGTTTTTCTTTATTATACCATAAGAAACTAAAGCCAAAATAGCACCCAATCCAATTCCTGTCAGAATTAATTGCGTAGAGCCGAAATCTTGATCGAATACATCTTGCGGTGTAATGGTAAGCCCTAGCCAGCCTCCAAGACTTGTGATGGCCATGGACAAAATACCTTTATGGTCGAAACGATAGGCGATGAAGAAAAATAGAAGCGTAG
>JAYSUZ010000424.1:0-2413 GCA_043718845.1 Cytophagales bacterium | reverse complement strand
ACGCCGTATTATGTGGCTTAAACGCTGCGAAAGGAGATTATTCGGTCATCATAGACGATGATTTTCAAAATCCACCTTCTGAAATAAGGAAATTATACACGCATATCGTTGCGGGATGTTACGATGTAGTCTATTCAAAATATAAAGTTAAAAACCACGGCTTGTTTAGAAATTTAGGGAGTAGGTTTCACAATATGATGGCTACTTACATACTCGACAAGCCTTCTGATTTGTACCTTTCTAGTTTTAAAATTATAAAAAAAGAGATTGTAGAAGAAGTAATAAAATATACAGGGCCATACCCCTATATAGACGGCTTGATTTTGCAGTCTACAGATAATATTGGCGTTTCTATTGTAGAACACCAAAAACGAGAAACTGGCACATCGAATTATACGCTGAGGAAGTTGATAGCGCTTTATCTTAATATGTTTATCAACCACTCCTTGAAACCGATACGAATCTTTATGTTGCTGGGATTGGTTTTCTTTTTACTGGGTATTGTTTCTACAGGTATTGTATTTATTGATTTTACATTAAACAATCATACGTATTCTTCTTGGGTTTATTTTACGCTTTTGCTAGAAACAATGTCTGGGCTTCAATTACTTTTTATTGGTATTATAGGAGAGTATATAATTAAAAGAGTGACTTCTTTGGGTGGATATCCGCAGTTTGTAATTAAATCTACGGTAGTAGGTCAAAAAAAGAGGAAATTGGCGTTTAAAGAAGTTGTGTTATGATCAATAACCCTGCTGAATATGAAAAAATGGCATTGGTGGAGCATACGTTGTGGTGGTATAAGGTGCTACACGAAAAAGTACTAAAGACCTTGCTTGCGCATAAAATCAGAAAAGATACACTTATTGTAGACTTGGGTTGTGGTACCGGAGGGCTTCTTCAGAAACTGTCCGAAGCCGGTTATCAAGCCCAAGGCATAGACATTTCGGAGTCTGCAATCGATTTTTGTAAAAAAAAAATTTAAACGTCACCCAAGGCAGTAGTTTAGAGGTGAATCAGTATTTTAGTGCCTCAAAACCTAGCGCAATTATTTCGAACGATAGTTTTTATTTTTTTTCGGATACGGAGTTGAAACAATTACTTCTTAATTTGAACGGTCTATTAGCCGACGAAGGTGTTTTGATTATTAATTATCCTGTTTTAGAAGCCTTTAGAGGTGTGCACGACTTGTCTGTAGGAATTAAGAGAAGAAAAAACAAAAAAGAACTCGAACGGCTTCTTGTTGATGGTGGATTTCAGATTGCTAGTGCTGAATTTTGGCCTTTTTTGCTGTCTCCTTTATTGTTTTTGGTTAGGGCGTGCCAACGAGTGAAACTTAAAATACGAAAAAACGTAGAAATTACTTCGGACGTGAGTATGCCTACGTCTTTACTTAATAAGGTTTTTTATTGCCTTACAAAAGCAGAAGAAGCGATACCGAACAAACCATGGGGTAGTTCTTTATTTATAGTAGCAAAGAAACGATGAATATGATTGATAAATCTAAGCCTTATTTAATTGAATTAAAGTCGATAGGAAATTCGACGGAAGGTTATCTTACGGTAGCAGAAGAACTAAACGATGTTCCTTTTGATATAAAAAGAGTATTTTGGAGCTACTATACGCCACAGATGATTACGCGAGGGCGACACGCACACTATAGATTAGAACAGGTCCTTATTGCCGTTTCGGGAAAAATAATAGTGACCAATGAAAGTATTGAGGGAGAAACGACCGTTCATGTATTAGAAGAGCCCAATATTGGCTTGTACATTCCGCCTATGTATTGGCACGTGATCCAGTTTTCGCACAATGCTGTGATGATGAGTTTGGCGTCTACCCTGTATGAGGAGGACGATTACATTTTGGATTATGAGGCGTTTTTGAAGAATGAAAAATATATATAATGGTATCTTCTAGCTGTTTTGAGCGAATTAGTCGTTTTTATACGAACGATAAATTAATGAAAATATCAACCGTTACCATTAGTATCATAGCGGCAGCCTCGGTTTACTTCGTTGTGACGTGTTCGGCTGTAAATGTTGATTCTGCGTATTATTTGTCTGTTTCCAAATTAATTTCAAAAGGGCTAGTTCCCTTCAAGGATGTATTAATGATTTATCCCCCTTTGTGCTTGTATCTATTTTCTACTATTTATTATTTTACAGAAAACCCAAGTTACGAACTAATGCTGAGTGTTATGGTTGTGGTAAAGCTACTAGACAGCGTACTCCTTTTTTTTATAGGAAGTGCTATTGGGGCGAAGCGTAATCTTGCTGTTCTTCTTTCGTTAATTTATTTTTTATCTACGTTATTATATGAAGGAGACTCTGTATTGTTAGAAAATTTCGTTGTTTTTTTTCATCTTTTAAGTATACTGTGTATACTCAAAATTGACAAGTCAAATTATTTT
>JAYSUZ010000423.1:0-5217 GCA_043718845.1 Cytophagales bacterium | reverse complement strand
GTTACATTCTGTAACCCGCCGTTCGTGCAAACGGAAGCCGATGGATACGTAATTGAAGTTGCTGTTGGAAGTGTCGTTATTGTAAGATTCGCAGAGGAAGTTGTTATGGCAGAGGGACACGTACCACTCACGATTACATCGTAAGTGCCAGCATCTAGTGTTGCTGTAGTAGCAATAGAATAAGTATCGGAAGTTGCTAAAAGAATAGCTGTACTACCTTTTCTCCACTGGTAAGTTAGCCCAGTACCTGTTGCGGCTACTGAGAAACTAGCGGGAGTTCCTATGCAAACTGTTTGGTCACCAGGGGATGTAGTAATTGCTGGAGCGGTATCTATTGTTAATACTGCTGCGTTACTCGTTATAGCAGGGACACAAGTACTACTGACAATTACATCGTAACTGCCTGCATCTGCTGCAAGAGGAGATGCAATGGTGTAGGTAGCGGTGGTCGCTAAAGGAATAGGTATTCCCCCTTTTCTCCATTGGTACGTTAATCCTGTACCTGTTGAAACTACAGTGAAACTAGCGGAAACGCCAGGGCATCTTGCAATACTTAGAGGTTGAGTAGTGATACTAAAAGGGGTAACAATAATATCAATTTTAGATCTTAATCCTTCACAGCTCCCTACTGTTTGGCTTACATAATAACTGGTTGTTCCTGGAGTACTTGTAGAAGGAGTAGGGGAGGAAGCACTACCAATGCCTCCTGTTGGAACGGTATACCATAATAAATTACTTTCCGTTGCAGACAAAGGAGAAGCAATCGCATTCTGACAATAAGTAATTGAAGTAGGACTAACGGTAGGTTCTTGTGGTGGAAAAGAAGAACATAAAATCGAATTAGGAACAACTTGTTTGGGTATACCGATCGAAGTATTTTCATATTCAAAAACAGCCCTATTAAATCCATTATTTTCTCCAAAATGTATTTTAATAAAATTCAATCCAGCAGGAAGCGCAATACTGGCAGAGATAGTAGTAGCGGCATGTGCACCGCCGTTGTTAATAGTCGCACTTGCAGTAGTGGGCGTTGTCGTAATGGCATTGTTATTTATCCATAAATACGATGCATCGTCACTTGTTAGATAGAAGGTATATGTTCCTGCTGTTGTTATATTGATACCTCCAGTCCATCTAGTACTAAATGTATTAGGATCGGCTATAGTCCCTGATGCAGGAGGGACTATAGGGCCCCAATTGTCAGCGTTGAAATTAATGGTATTTTCTGTTTTAGTTAAACCAGGAGTATTCGTGGTAAAAAAACTTTGAACGTCGTTAAAATAACCTGCGTAATATTGACCAATAAGTCCTGATGTTGGATTATTACCTTGTATATCTTTGCAAATACAGGTGGAAGGAAGCGGGGTAGGAGGTATAGGTACTTGTATTCCCGTGCAGAGTATACTGTTAGGTACTATAGTGCGGACTATACTTGGCCCTGAGTATTCAAATAATAAGGTATTTCCTCCTGCATTTTCGCCGAATAGTAGTTGTATATTATGATAGCCTGCCGTAAGAAAAATTGTAGCACTTGCCGTTATTGCTCCATGTAAACCACCATTATTCACTAAAGCGGTAGCGTTTGATAGAGGATACGTTAACGCATCGTTGTCAATAAATAAGAAACTTGCATCATCACTAGTAAGATAGAACGTATAGTTACCTGCCGTTAAAATATTTATACTTCCACGGTATCTAGCGCTGTATGAATTTTGATCTCCTGCAGTGCCACCAGCGGGAGGCATAGGGATTCCCCAGCTATTAGTAGTATAATTAAGCGTACTTTCAAGCTTAGTAGTAGTACTAATAGTAGCGGGAAAGAAAGTAGTGACATCGTTGAAATAGCCAGCAAAATATTCTCCATACAATCCGTTTTGTCCCACAGCCCCAGACACATCATTCGTAGAATTGCACTGAGCTAGTACATTTAATGTATTTAGAAAACTTATAATAATTAAAATGGAATATTTTTTCATGTTTTTTGTAAAATTTAGAAATATATTTTATTTCCTAATTTTTTCTTATTTGATTCATAAACAAGTCAATCGAAGGGCAATTTACTCAATAATATTCAATTGTAAGGCATATTCAATTTAGGTCTATGACAATCTATATGTTAATGCTTTATTTGATGAATAAGTAAACCCTGATTTGAGTGCAATTAATGTTATAATAAGATAATACTGTGGTAGGTACTGCGTTGTTATGTATATTTCTATATCTATAGAAAGAGCCTCAACGAAAAAATAACAATTGAAAAAGTCATAAATTTGATTATAAATATATAAAGGTATCCGACAGCTCAGAGCCGTCGGATACCTTTCTCTCTACTTACTCTATCTTCATAATTCTAAAATACGAAGTATGATTATTAACAGCGTCTTGTACTTCTAAGTTGTAGTTCCCAGCGGGTAATAATGTGACATCCATTTCAATACTATTGTCACCTTGCTCTAGCGGTTGTGTTTTATGATACAGTGCTTTTCCTAATACGTCGTACAATTGTACTTTTGCAGATTGGTACTCTTTGGAGAAGATGTTGATTTTAATTTTATTTACAACAGGATTTGGATAAACGATAATCGATACAGAGGTTTCATTGATGTCGTCTACCATGATAATAGCACTATAAGCAGCTCTGGAATCTAAGTCTACTTGTTTAAGGCGGTAGTAGCTTTTCCCTGCACAGGGATTTACATCTACGTCAGTGTAGCTGGATAATTCGTTGTAGTTGCCAGTAGCTTTTGTAGTACTTATTTTTTCAAAAGCCAAGCCATCACAACTTCTTTCCAATTCAAAATAAGCGGTGTTTTTTTCAGCGATAGTATTCCATTTTAGGGTTACGTTGGCGCCAGTTTTGTATCCTTTAAAGTCTAGCAATGTCAATGGCATTGGGATAGTACAGACTTTGTAGGTAATAATTGTATCTGCAGGAACGTTAAAACTTTTACCGTCGGAAAAAGTGACTGTTCGAGCGCCTCTTCCGCGAGGATTATAAATCATATAATGTTTGCAGTTGTCTTTTTTAAACACCGCAAAAGAAGCCGTGTTTGCGGTTATTGTAGGGTCGATTACACCTACACTATCAAAGGTTGTAATCCAACTGTAGCCGTCTACTTTATAGTCATCTCCAGACCAATTTCCTGGTATAGCTTGAGAGGTAAATTGAGTTTTGGCATCGGCAGCATTGAAGACCGCTTTTTCCATTAATAAGGCTACGTGCCAGAAGCCATCGCTGCCGTTGGGTTCAGCACCACCATTGCCAGCAATAAAATCGGCGTATTCGTTTGCGGCACCAAGACTGTCTGCGCCCATCCATATTGAAGCGCCCGTAATAGGTACATACGTGATACCGTGTACGTACGATACATTGGCTCCGAAATAAGTAGCATAGGCTACGCCGCCAGTACCGAGTATGGCGCCATGATAATGGCCATAGTTTGGAGCATACCCACATTGACCTCCATTGTTAATACCTCTTCTAGGGCCATCCCACCAATACATACGGGCCGATTCTGTTTCGGTTATATACATCATAAGGCCAAGGTCTCTCAACGATGTTTTGCCTGTAGTTTCGCCCCACATGGCTACTCCAGCGGCAAAGTTAATCGCTTCCGATACGGATTCTTGATTTGAAGCGTCGCTGCCTGCCCAAGAAAGTCCTGCATAAGGGTCGTAATAGCGAAGGTAGGGGATCCAAGGGACGGTTGCGCCTGGAGAAGTGGCTGGAGGGCGTAATTCACTATTGATATTGCGAATAATTAAATCAATCATCGGGCCGTATTGCGCTACCCATGTACTGGCAGCGGGTTCAAATTTAGCTACGATTGCGGCGGCAAATATTAAATAGCCATGATGGAAATGGGAATCTTGTAGCAGTCGGTCGGCATCGAAAGCCGAAGGGTAGGGGGTAAGCCAGTTGAAATCATTGTCGTAGAGATACATGCCCGCGTTATCCCCATTGGGAGAAGCGAGCCAGCCTTGTATGCCGTTTTTAACGATTGTTAACAATGTATTTCTCGCTGTAATATTTCCAGCTTGGTGCGCAATAAGTGCAATCCGCGCAGCTTCATGAATAGAGCCAAAACTACCGTACACAGGATTGCCACAAGCAATGTTAATCGGAGGCCTTGTGGCATAGTTATTAATGAACGTGTTTAAGGTAGTTTTATTTGCCGTATTCGCCCAGCCCATAGCAGGAAGTATACCGTAACTCTGCATAACGGTCGTGAATTGATTGCCCGTCATTACTTTCATAAGACCTCTTGAAGAAGTGTAGCTATAAGGAGTAGCCGTAGCAGCAAAGTCTGGAGAGTAGAGGTATTGATGCAGAAATAAAGCCATTAACGTTCCATTGTTAGCACCTCCGAATACATTGGTGGTAGTGTAGCGAAAGGTGCTTGTTAGTTGTGCCGCGGCTTCGTTATAAGCATAGGAAAAGGTACTCCCCGTAATATGGTTAAAGGCGTATTGTTCGTAGAAATCAAGTGCTGTTTGCGACGGATCAGACATGATGGCTGTAGTGAAATAATTTGTAGCGTTTGGGTTTGCAAATTTTATTCTCCAATATTTATCATTGCCTCCAGATTCTACATTTAAGGGATAGGAGTTTATAGGGAAATAAGTTGCGCCGTCGTCGCTGCTGATTGTTGTGCCAGGAGGAAAAAATAAAGAAGTGTAACCCCAATTCATCTGATTAGAGCCAGAAGGGCAGCAAGAACGGTTTATGGTTACGGAGTTTCCAGAGGTTGAAAATGCTACGGGTTTAAAAAAGAAAAGCAAAAAAGTAGGTTCTTTGTTTGTAGATCCAGCGGAGGGAGTAGCGGTGAAATAAACAAAAGGACTTCCTTGACTGGCCTTCGCTTTTAGGATGTTTCCTGCCCGTGTTTGGCCAGCGGTAGAAGAAATCGTTTGTTGGAAATCAGCATGAAAATCTCCGTAACCTGTTACTTCTGTTTTCGTACAGGTATCCGCTCCATAGCCTATGGTAATATCTTTATCGAAGAAAAAATTTCCTGTATTATTAATGCCACCTCCATTCAGTGCTAATAATCTATTTCTTAATACAAAGCCATCTTTGTAGGCTGTAAGAAATAGAGAGGGAATAGGTTGCATATCTCCTGAATGATAATTTCTAAGCTGAAGGCTGTGGTAATAGGAAGCAGGGGGATTTCCTGGTGCGGGACAGAAAGTGGGCATTCCAGCATTCCATAAAGC
>JAYSUZ010000422.1:0-5228 GCA_043718845.1 Cytophagales bacterium | reverse complement strand
CAATTGGCAGGACAAGTAGAACGTAGGATGCGGGCTTCCATTCTCTTTGTAGGAAGCCTTTGGTATACCTGCTGGGTAGATGCAGGGCAGCCCGATATGGATACACTACTTACGTACGAAATATCGGGAGCTGAAAAAGAGGAGATTGAAAAGGAGAAGAAAACGTTGCCTAAAGGAGAGGGTTGTGGGCATTGAATGTTTGTCTTTAACAATATACTCCGTGGTCTTTGAGCCTCAGACCACGGAGTATATTGTCCTTTCGATTTTTATATTCTATAACCCGGTAAGAATTTTTTCTTTTGGATACTTCAGTGAAAACGAGAAGGACATTTTTTTTGTTTCTCCAGCCTTAAGATTAAACTTCCAAGTAAGACTTCCTTTGTCTTTATCAACCACAGCGCCTCCGCCATCAGTTAACAGTGCTTCAATGTCTCCGTTTTTAGAAACAGGGTATTGATCTTCAATAGTAATATCAATCGCCTCTTTTTTTGTATTACGAACGGTGATCTCGTAGGCGTATTCTTCTTTCTTATTTGTACCGATTAGTTTTTTTGTGGTGTATTCTTTTTTAACTATTCTTTGTACTATAATTTTTTTGTCTCTACCCAAAGAAAGTAAAAGGGTGTCTTCCGAAGCCTTGGTATCAATATACGAATTGCCTACAAAGGTTCCATCGAAATAGACGTTGGCATCTCCAGGCATTAAATTTAGGTCTGTCCAATTGGCAATATTGGCAACAAGGAAGACGTCCTTGTCTAATTTGGGCGTACAAAAATACCTATACGTAGCAGGCAAATTTTGCACCTCTACCTCTACCAATTGTCCTATGCCGTCCGAAGCGATACTGTAAGGAATAGTGATTTCGTATTCGGCAGAGACTGGCGCATCAACCACTGTAGTATACGCTTCTATAGTTTGGCTTTCTTCCAGTTTGTCCATATCAGCATTCGCTAATGAAGCAGGAGCAGCGCCCATGCCGTCGTAATAACTGGCTGCTCTTTTTGCTTTGTAATTTTTATATACTTGTTGTATATAAAAATCTACCCATTGTGTAGCGATAATAGGCCTATTGCCGCCGACAGAAGGATTATTTGTAGATAATTTTAGTTTTACATTGCTCCAATCTATACCGGTATTTTGGTACACTTGTGCTTTCGTCGTAATCTGAATAGGACTATTTATATCTTTCGCCCGAATATCGTACACCGGATACCAGCCCGCATTGGTTACGATATAGTCCAAAACCAATTGTATGTGTTGAGTTGATTTTGAAGAAATAGACAGATAGACCGAAGAGCTAGGAACGTCGGAACGTTGACGAAGGGCAGCCAATTGATTTTGTATTTCTATAAATTTTTTATTCATTTTTTCCATACTCATTTTTCCTTGTAAGGCAAGCGTACGGATTTCTATAATGCGGGATCTATAAAAATTTGCCATTGCTTTTAGTTGCTCTACAGTAAGCGTCGCTTGGTCTCCTTTGATGACCTGGTTGGCCATGAGCAATTGCTCTTCCTTTTGTAAAGCGTCTTGTTCGTTTTGCAAAACGTGTTGCTGGAAAGAATAATATACAAGGGAATCTTCCAATAAGGAAAGCTCTTTCGAGTTGAATAACGGAGAAAGGGAATTTGTTTTCTTCTTTACGGATTTCAATATAAATTCACCTTTGCCTTGCACCTGAATACTGTTAGGGTCAAGATTAGCAGGGAGTCTTTCGATTTCAATCTCCGTAGTGCCCTCCTCGATGGACACATTAACCGTTGCGTTGATCTGTGCTCGAGTAAGAAATACGGTCACGTTTTTGATCGTTGAACTGACTTTTTTAGACCCTGCAAGGACTTCTGTTGCCACTGTGAGTGCTAGTAGTAGAAATAAGATAGGTGTTTTCATCTGAATAGTGTTTGTTTTAAGTAGGATGCCTTCTAGGAACAAATTCCATAAGGGAGGTATAAAATAAAATGGGTGCTTTCCTTTTTTGTATGCCTCTGTGTGTGTCGTCCTGAAAAAAGTTTACACTTTTTGGTTAATAATCCTGTTACAAGTTTACACATTTTTTTTATTCCTAAATACACTTTACATTTGTTTTACCGGATGAATTGGAAGCGGGCTCTGCTGAGGAGCAACTCGCCAGGAATAATCTGGTCAGATCGCTATTTATAGACCTTATTGACGATGATAACCAATTTTATATAGATAATACTAGGTTTAATGATAATATATCAGGACATACTATTGCAAGTATACAGAATATCGTATTAGGTGCAACCTCTTGGAATAACGCCATTAAAAAAACGAAAGAAACTGCCCCAAGTATAAGTGGCGATGAAATAGATAAACTTTACAACTTTTTTGATCCTAAAAAATAAATTACTATGAAAAAAGAAATTTTATTGGTACTGCTATTTGTTACTTTATATAGTTGTGATAAATATAAATATGCAAATCAGATTGTGGTCGTTAATATAAAAAACACTACAGACTCTACGGTGTCTATTGTAACCAATATAGGCAACAACGATACGCTTTTTGTTCTAAGTGAGCTCTCGAAAATATATAATCCAGGAGATACTTATTCCTATAATTTTGGAAGTAAACCTATTACTTTTTTGGAAGACCCTTCTGATTTTTTTATAAAATTAACATACAAAGGGAAATTCAAAGTGGATAAAAACTCTTATTCAAATCTAGATTCGATAAATATATTTAGAAGAAGATTGATTAATAATACATCTAGTAATAAGAATAATAAAAAGAAACATCCCGATACTGTTATTTACAATTTCATCATCACCCAAGACGATCTAAACGAAGCGAAATAGAATGAAAAAAATAGCAATACTATTACTTTTGTGCGGAACGACAGGAAGTTTATTCAGCCAAACAATTAAAGACCTTCACGGATATTATATATATGGAGGCAAAGAAAAGCAGCAAACCATTACTACTTTCCCTTTTGAATCAGTAGTGAAAATTCCGCCTCATATTCAAGTAATGAAAGGCAATATAGGGAACAACGAAGTTGTTGTTAGATTTAAAGATGCGGATGGATTTAATCACCGTTTGGTATATAAAATTCTAAAAGTATCAGGACACACTTCAGACAAAATAGATACAACGAAACAAGCAACGCTTGCTTTTTCAAACAAAGCAAAGGTAGGCGATTATTATTATACTACTTCTGTGGCTATAGAATTGGAAAAAGGTTTTATTCGTTTTGGAAACATAAAGGTAGACGTTCCGATGCTTCTTAGTTTACCATCAGGCAATAAAACAGCTACCCGATGCTGTCTCTCCTGTCCGATTACTTACGCTTATAATTGGCAGAGTGCAGATAAACCAATCAGCTCCGTCACCTTTCTTCCCGTAAATATCACTACCAAGAATATTGGACCAGTAGTTATAGGTGGTGTTACGTTCCCCTATCGATTTGAAATAAGTTCCGCTACTGCCATCGCCAATTTAAGTTACCAAGTAAATTATATCGACGGCACAAGCGAAACTAACCCTTTACCTCCTATATGGACTATCGTTTCAGTACTTACGCCTATCGTAAATGCAGAACTGGACATTGCGATTACTACTTGCTCGTTAGGCTATGTTGTTTCAATAATGGGCACAAAAACAAATGCTGAAAATATTCGATGGGAAACATCTGGTACCGGAACGTTTGCTAACAATCAATCGTTATCTACTTCCTACACATTCTCAGCCGCTGATATAGTCAATGGGGGCGTAACCCTAAAGTTGAGATCAATTGCTACGCCTTGTAATACAGAAGATCAACTAATCATCTCCATTCCTCGCCCTGCTACCGCCAACGCCGGTCCAGACATCACCCTCTGCAACAGCACTTCTTTTAACTTAAACGGCGCCATAGGTGGCGGCGCTACTGGGGCTGCTTGGTCTGGAGGTGCAGGTACGTTCTCCAATCCTACAGCGCTTAACCCAACCTATACTCCTACCGCCGCAGAGCTTGCCACAGGAACCGTTACCCTAACCCTCTCCACCACGGGAGCTGCGTGTGGAAATGTAAGCGACCAAGTAACCCTTACCTTCAAATCTTCCATCCTATTCACCGTAACATCGCCCAGCCCTGTCTATTGTGGCGCTTCGGCTGTGCTAACGGCTGCATCTGCTACCGTAGGTGCTGTATATACATGGACGCCCCAAAGTGGGGGTGCTCCAATCATAGGAAACCCTATTACGATACCCTCTCTTTCAACTAAGCAAACCTTTACCGTAACTGCTGCTGTACAGGGAAATACGTGTCCCAAAATAGCGCAAACCATAACCCTAAACGCGTGTATTCCTCCAAGTTGCTTTAATAGTACGCTAGCACCTCAATGGGCTACTTATTTCGGCGGTACGGGTACGGATCAAGTAGAAGATATGGACGTCGACCCGGTTTCTCATGATGTTTTGATAGCGGGGAGAACAGCAGGAGGATTACCCGTTACAGCCTCTACCGCAATAAGTTATTATCGTGACCCTGGTGCAACGGTCAGTACCCTCTCTAGTAGCACTACAGGCGCGGATGCATTTGTAGCACGCATCAGTGCAGATGGAAAAACCGTACGTTGGATTACTTATATTGGCGGCGATGGCACAGAACAAGCAGACGGTGTACGGTTTGACGAAAATGGAGACGTCTACTTAACGGGCACTACCACGAATGCTAATTTCCCCATTACGATGGGCACTATAGACAATGTTGGGCATACCGCATTTGTTTGTAAATTCTCCGCCAACGGAACGCTTGTTTGGTCTACTGCCGTAATGGCAATGAACGGATTCGGTTCGGATGCCGATGGAATCACCGTTACCAAAGCGAGTTTATTGGGCGGCGCACTCTTTGTAACCGGCAGTTACCATACCAACCAAACCTGCACCAATGTAGATTTCTTTACCGTACGGTTAGACCGTACAACGGGGATCGAAAGCTGGTTTAGGCCTTTTGGAGGCCCACACGTAGACTGTCCCAACGACGATGGAAATTGTATTGAACACGACGCCTTGGGTAATATCTACATAGGAGGTTCTTCCAGAGGACCTTTTGCCAACGGCACTTTAGACCTCAACTGCGGAACCACGGGACCTCTTGTAGATTTCACTAGTTTTGAAGCGCCAGGGATGTTGTACTCAAACAATTGGACAGGGAAAACGGTCAATCAGTATTCAGACGCTGTGGCTGTAAAATACGATGCCAACGGAAATCTCCTCGCATGGCA
>JAYSUZ010000421.1:0-2424 GCA_043718845.1 Cytophagales bacterium | reverse complement strand
GTGCATCAGTTCCCATCGAGCCTAGCGGTTCTTTACCTGTTTCAGCCATTTCTGAAACAATCACTTTTAAATCTTCGGAGGAATACCCAAAACATTGTTGTTTTCTCAATAACAATGTTTCGTCGGGTTGTTCCCATTTATAAGAAGATTCTGGAAGCTCTTTAATTCGGATTTTATGTTTATCCAACCAAGCTTTGTAAGGCTGACGGCTACAGATTTCTTCTTTTAGTTCTTCGTCGGAAATGATGCGGCCTTTTTCTAAATCTACTACAAACATTTTTCCTGGTTGTAGTCGGCCTTTTTTTAATACTTTGGATTGATCTACTTCTATAACCCCTGTTTCGGAAGCCATTATGATTAAATCGTCGCTTGTAACTACATAACGAGAAGGTCTTAATCCATTTCTATCTAAGGTAGCACCTACTATTTTCCCGTCGGTAAAGGAAATAGAAGAAGGGCCGTCCCAAGGTTCGATAAGGGCAGCATGGTATTCATAAAATGCTTTTTTGGATTCGCCCATGTCTTTGTTGCCGTCCCAAGCTTCTGGAACGAGCATCATCATTACATGTGCTAATGAGCGGCCACTCAATACTAATAATTCAATGGCGTTGTCAAGATTGGCAGAGTCAGAAGCGGTAGGGTCGCAAAGTGGCAAGACCATTTCCATTTCCTCTTTTGTGAAGTATTTTGATTCTAGGCTGGCTTCTTGAGCCATCATCCAGTTTAGATTCCCGCGAAGTGTATTGATTTCTCCATTGTGTGCGATATATCGGAAAGGCTGAGCCAATCTATAGGCAGGGAAAGTGTTGGTAGAAAAACGAGAATGTATTACTGCCAAAGCAGATACGTTTTGTTTTTGTTGTAAGTCAGGAAAGTATTGACGGACCTGCCAAGTCGTAAACTGACCTTTGTAGATGATTGTTTTGTACGATAAACTTACGATGTGGAATAGATTATTGATATCAGGGAATTGTAAATGGTACGTTTCTCTGATTATTCGGGTGCTGTAATTTCTTAAAACGAAAAGTTTTCGTTCGAATTCTTCTGGGTCAGCGGAGTTTTCTGATTTTTTTACAAACAGTTGCTCCATTACAGGTTCTACAGCCAAAGCACTTGGTCCTACATCGCCATGCACAGTGGGTACTACTCTGTAGCCAAGGAGTTTCATGCCTAATTTTTCGATATTTCTGTTGAGAATATCACGGCATTCTTCACGAAGTTTTTCATCTTGTGGAAAGAAGACAATTCCTACGCCATAACTGCCAAATGCAGGTAGTTTAATCCCAATTTTCAAACATTCGTCTAGAAAAAATTCATGTGGTACTTGAATAAGAATACCTGCACCGTCGCCAGTGGTAGATTCACATCCACAAGCACCACGATGCTCCATGTGTTCGAGCATGGTAAGGGCCTTATCAATAATATCGTGCGATTTTTTACCTTTTAAATTAGCAACAAAACCGATACCACAAGCATCTTTTTCAAATGCTGGATCGTACAAACCTTGATTTTCTTTTTCCTTCATCGACTTCAAATTTCGCTCCGTTCACCTGGTGGTATTTTCTCCACCAGTAATTAAATTTCAATAAAACGCCAACATAAAAGCTATATTTTACGTAACAGGGCGTTTTGACAAATTTAATTAAAAACAATATTAAAAGGAATTTTTTAAGCAAAAAATTTGTGGTTTTTACTTATCAAAAATTAGATAAGTACAATATTGGATTGTTTTAGCCATATTTTAACCAATATTCGTATTTTATAATACAATTGGATGTAAGGAATAGGTATGTAAATTAACAAGGTAGATTGGGTACTATAAATGTGATGGAAGTAAATCTTTTTGCTTCAGAGTGCACGGTTATAGTACCATTAAGTTTGCTGACCATCTCTTTTACCATATATAAACCCAGTCCAGACCCTTTGCTTATTTCAGTACCTCTGTAAAACATGTCGAATATCTTACTGTGTTGATTTTCAGGAATTCCAATACCATTGTCTCTTATGGTAATCGTTGCCAAATTGGGTGTAATTTGTACGTTCATTATGATTTCAGGATTCGGTTCGTCCTTTCGAGCGTATTTAAAGGAATTCGTAATCAAGTTATTTAATATCATTTTTAACCGATAAGGATCGGAATGGAACGGTACACTCTCCTCTATATTGATTATTTTTTTTGTGTTGGCCGCATTTTCGAAATAACTAAGCTCTATAAAAATATCATTTAAGAGGGCTTCGAGCGCAATTTTTTCCGGTTTCAACTCCGTTTTTATATTTTTAGACAAGTTGATGATTTGGTGAATATGATTGTCTAACTTGGTCAAACAACTTTGTTGCAGTTCGATTAGTGATTTTATTTTTTCTGCATCTTTCTCGATTTTTATGAGTTCTAATATTCCCATCATGGAAGTTACCGGACCGCGC
>JAYSUZ010000043.1:0-10698 GCA_043718845.1 Cytophagales bacterium | reverse complement strand
ATGTTTCACTTACCTTCTGAAAAAGATACAAAAAAATTCATACTCACTAGAACCTATGCAGAGGAAAGAATTAATAAATCAAAGTTTACAAAGCAGTTAAAAGCAGCTTAATTTTTTTTGGTACATATAATTGACTAAAAGGTTACCTTTAGTCAATTATATGTATTTTATTATCCCTTATAAAAATACGAATAGTCAGCTTTATCTTATTAAAATTTTACAAGTTTCGCTTTTTCTGTTTTATCTGAAAAAGCGAAATGCATACTGTATAATCCCGCAGGGAAAAATGATAAATTAATATTCGTTTCATTTTTCATGTTTTTAATTTGTATAGTATCTTCTGCTACTAATCTCCCAATTCTATCATACATTTTTATTGATACAGATTGATTGATGTATTCAGGCTCTGCTGCAAAAGAAATGAAACCCTCTGAAATTGGATTAGGAAAAATATTGAAATTAAGAATAGTAGTGGTATCTGCTATATAGTTCTTTGATTTTATATAGCCTGGTATTCCATAACCTAAATAGCTATCAGGGTTCGAATAGTGTGAAGCAGATTTCTTAAGTACTTCCACTAGTTGCATATTAGTAAGTAAAGGAAATGCTTGCCATAATCCAGCGGCCAATCCTGCTACGAGCGGACAAGAAAAAGAGGTGCCATTATTTTTAACGATACTTCCCGAAGCCGCTCCTAGTGTGACTTCTTTTCCCATTGCGGCCAAATCGGGTTTTATACGACCATCTGCCGAAGGGCCAACGGAACTAAAAGAGGCATAGGTTCCATTTAAGTCAACGGCTCCAATGGCTAAAACTGAATCTCCATCAGCAGGCGTAAGTATGGAATGCCAACCGGTACTTCCTTCATTTCCTGCGCTACAAATAACTACAATACCTTTGGATGCTGCCATATCAGCGGCTATAGCGGCTATGGTTGTATTGCCATTTAGATCATCAAAGCTATGGTTAATTCCATTATCAAAAGTAGAATACCCTAAGGACGAACTTATAATATCTACCCCTATACTGTCTGCGTATTCTGCCCCCTTGGCCCAATAAGCTTCTTCCATTTCATATTCAGAAATGGCATCTTCTGTTCGAAGCAATACATAGGATGCATTATAAGCGGTACCAATAAGTACTCCGTCTTGGTATCCCGCTACAGCACTAAGTGCCAGAAGTCCATGATCGTTATCATTATATACATTTGTTTCATGGTCTACAAAATCATACGTAGCCAAAACTCTATTGTTTGTATATAAGTGCGCTAAAAAATTGACGGAAGAGGCATTTTGGAATCCGGCATCAAGTAGTGCTATCAACATCCCTTCTCCTCGAAAGCCTTCTTTATGCATTTCGTCTACTTCTAGCATGTGTACTTGGGTATACGAATTTCCATACGTAGAAGTCGAAGTTTCAATTTTAGAGGAAGTAGCTTTTAAAAGGTTATTTTCAACTATTAGTTGACGTGCTATATTTTTGTAGTTGCTTACAAAGGGAAGAGAAGCTATACTAGTAAGTTGCGCAGCGCTGGCAGAAACCACAACTGAATTTGACCATTTAAGCGCATGAATTACTTGTGCTCCTTTCAATATAATACTATCAATATAAAAGGGATTAACAGGCAAGTCGTTCGCTGTTATCAGAATTTGTTGCTGCGCTCTTCGTTGGATAGCCTTAGCGGACAAATAAGCGGTAGGATCAGAGAGTGAATAAGGACTGTTGTTTTTATCCTTGAAATAAATAATGTATTTTTTATTTTGAGCAGAAAGGACTCCCGTAACTAGAAATAATAAGAGTACAATAAACCCTGTATTATTTATACCTGCCATGCTCTATTAGTTTTTGAATATAATGCCTTCCTAGTTCTATATTTTTAGCGAGTAGATTTTTCTGGTCATACTTGTATATTTTCACTTCTTTGTACACGAGTCCTTTTTCATCTGCATATACTTCAACGGAATAATTATCATCTAAGGCGCTATTGTTGTCAAATTGAACTACACTTACTGTTTTTGGATAATAAAAGGCATCGTAAGAATACGGACGACGCACTTCTTTCATTTCATAATAGTTTTGGGGATCGTTGGTAGGGTCGGATATATTACCATCCCAAGCCGTATTAATTTTAAGAGGAAAAACGAGGACTACAAATCTTATATTGTTTTGAATGCGTATTATTTTACCATTTGTATTAAATTCTGTCCAGACCGAATCTGGATATGTTTTCCACGCTTCTCCATTTTTTTTATAATAAACATATACTTGATAACGCACTTCATCATTCACCGTAATAGGTTCTACTATTTCTTCTTTTATAAGATACGTACTTGTATCGAAAATTCCCACCCCATTAAAAGAAGTATCAACAACACTATAGATGGAATAATCACCTTCATTTATTGGAAAATAACTATACCCCAATTCTTCTGAACTAGGATCTGCTTTTTTCTTACAGGAGAAAAAAAGTAGCGCAACAGCAGTGAAAATTAATATATTAATTTGTCTCATTTTCTTGTTTAAAACTTGAAGCAATCCATCCACCGCCTATTACATCATTGCCTTCATAGAACACTGCGGCTTGTCCTGGCGCTATCGCAAATACTCCTTCATCGAACAACACCTTCATTCCGTCTCCTATTTGAGTAATTTTGGCTGGTGCACCATCGTCGTTATAACGTACTTTTGTTATCGTTTCGTATGTTTTGGTCAAAGGATCTGCATATTTTACCATATTTAATTTATGCACCCACATAGCATCTTTCGACAATTCATCCAATTTGCCTAGTACAACCCTGTTTTTATCCTTTTGAATTTCAGTAACAAAAATAGGATACCCCATAGCAATACCTAATCCTTTACGTTGACCAATGGTATAAAAAGGATACCCTTCATGTTTTCCTACTACTGTCCCATCCGTAAGCACAAATTCGCCTCCTTTTACTGCTTCTTCCAAACCTGGGACTCTCCTTTTTAGAAACCCTCTATAATCGTTATCGGGCACAAAACATATTTCATACGATTCTGATTTATTTACGAGGTCCATAAATCCTTTATCTCTCGCAAAATCTTTAATTTCCGTTTTTTTCAAATGTCCTAAAGGATACATTGTTCTACTCAGACTTTGCTGAGAAATTCCCCACAAGGCATACGATTGATCTTTGTGCTCGTCAATCCCCTTTGAAATCACCTGTCTTCCATTTTCTTGTCTTATATTCGCATAATGACCCGTTGCAATAAATTGACAATCAAGCTTATCTGCTCTTCTCAACAACGCATCCCATTTGATATGCGTATTGCAAAGTACACAGGGGTTTGGTGTACGTCCTGCTACATATTCGTCTGTAAAATGATTGATTACATAATCGCCAAATTCTTCTCTAATATCCAATATGTAATGAGGGAAACCAAGACTTACTGCTATATTTCGAGCATCGTTGATGGAATCCAAACTACAGCATCCTGTTTCCTTTTTAGAACTCCCCGAAGAGGCATAATCCCATGTTTTCATGGTCATACCAATCACCTCATAGCCTTGCTCGTGCAACATGACTGCTGCCACCGAACTGTCTATTCCTCCACTCATGGCTACTAATACTCTGCCGTGTTTACTCATCTTTCCTTAATAACGTGCTAGTTTATAAATGTAACCGATATTGTGTACAAAAATACCGATATTTTATTCAATAAATTCTAAATTTGCAAGGAATTTAAAGAAATACGCTTTATGGCACTTCAAACCCTTGTAAAAGCAGGAACTATCACAAACCTCACGAATGCACGCTACTGTGCGGGCATGGGTGTAGAAATTATTGGCTTTCCTGTTGGAAAATCAAATCCATCTGCACTAGAAGCTACCAAAATAAAGGAAATAATGGGCTGGTTGGCCGGCGTGAAAATGGCTGTTGAATTTGATGAGGCAATAGTTGATGAACAGTATACCGCAGAATTAATAGATTTTTTAAAGCCAGATTTTATTCAATTGCCGTTGCATTTGCAATCAAGTTATAGAGAAATAACCTCTTTACCTTTTATACTACAAACGGACTCTATTAAGGATTGCGCTGTTCGTACTACCGATTTTATTTTATATACAGGAACTATTGATGAGAATAGAACCAATCTTATAGAGTACTGTCAATTAAATGCTATAATCCTTTCAAATAAAGCCATAGACACCGCTTCGGTGTTGTCCATAGTGACTTCCATAAAGCCTTTCGGAGTAGAGTTAAAAGGAGGAATAGAAAGTAGTCCAGGTTTGAAATCGCTCGATGAACTGGCGGACATATTGGAACTGTTGGAAATTGAAGAATAATATATTACCTTAGTAGCTATATACTTATTTTATAAACGAATGAAAAAACACTTTTTACCTATTATACTATTAATTTTAAGTGCCGTGAGCGAAAAAACGTTCTGTCAAGATATCATCAAGACGAAGTCTGGAGAAGAAATTAAAGCAAAAGTATTAAAAATATCAAAAAAAGAAGCAAGTTATAAAACGTATAACGATCCAGAATTTAGCACCTATACATTACCTTATAAGGAACTTTCGAGTATTTCAAAAGAGGGTGAAAAGAAACCGATTCTATTTAACCATAATTTACCAAGAGGATATGTTTGTGTGTCAGGCGGTATTTCATTGCCACTTGGAAATCTAAAGAAAACGGCTTATGACGATTCTGGCAATGAACCTGGTTTTGCTAAAAAAGGAATGAATGCTAAAGTAGATATTGGTTTCTATGTGTACAAAAAAATAGGTATTAGCGCTTGTGTCGGGTTCTTCGAAAATACGTTCGATTTTGAAAAGTATGGTACTACTTTCGATGGACAACTAGGAGCATCTTCGTCCTCTAACTCAACAGGGACGAGTAGAGTTTATACTAATCCAACAGATGGTTCAAATTGGCAATTTATACATTTTCAATTAGGACCTTTGTATTCTATTAAATTCAACAACCGTTTTACGTGGGATTTGAAAGCTAGAGGAGGATTTACCCATGTTTCTAAACCTACTATTTCATTGAACGTTTCTAATACTTTTGATCCTAATTTTACTACTTATTCTCAAATCGAATATTCCTATGACCCCAAAATGACGCCAAGTTTGAATGTAGGAACCAGTGTACGTTATTTACTAACTAAACGACTAGCACTTTGCTTGTCTGCTGATTATATAAAATCATCACCAGAACTTAATGTACTAATAGTTGACAATTCAGCTACTTCTTCAACAGGAAGTGGAAATGGAATAAAAAATTCAAGTGTACCGTATAAATTATCCTCTCTAAATATTGGAGCGGGTTTGGCTTATAGTTTTAAAAGAAAAGGCAATAAATATGAATAATAAAAATAGTGTTCTCCTTCTGGCATTAGCTGTTTCTACCCTATTTGTGGGATGTAAAAAAGAAACTACCACCACTGTTTCAAATGAATCGGTAGCGGTGGTGGCTTTCCCCGCAGAAAAGCTCGCCAACACCGTTCAGAGTGGAACGAATATATCGAATGTATACCGATTGAAAGGAAGTATAATAGCACCAGGGCTTGTTGACTTGCAATCGTATGGATTTATTATTAAAGATTTCTCAAACACATACTACCCCGTAGGTTCAGGGAAAAAAAATGGGTTAATACAACTTGAAATTCCTTATCCTATCGAAATAACGCAAGATATGATTGCCTTTTATGTAAAATTTGCGAACGGAGATAGTCTCAGAAGTGATATAAATGGTATTATATATGGGAATAGTAACAACATAGTACTACCTCCACCTTCGGTAAGTATCGCTAATTATACTATGACGGATTTTGTAAGTGGGTCGAGTTCCTTAAATTATAATCTAGATTATAATCAAGCGAGTGGTTATTTTGTAAATTACTCAATCCTATATTTTAGGGAAACATTAACTAATGGAAGTTGGTATCCAATGTCTTTACCCCCTATCCCCTTTTTACAGGATTTTGAAGTCTTAGGAGGTGTAATGTATAGCATTTCGGGTACCCTACCAAATGGCCTTAATTATGACTTTTATGTTGAAACAGAATTTGCTCCTCCTTCTTCTGGCTCAGGGTTAAATTTGGTCAAAGTAACTACTCCAATAATTACTAAACTAGTACAGTAATGAAATACAGTGTAGTCTCCTTTCTATTGTTCGTTTTAGTTGTAGCAAATCTTAATGCCCAAACGATAAATTTGGGTGAGGACTATGAAAAAGCGCGTACCAAATATGAATCTGGCGACTATTCTGGTACTGTAGCTGATTTGTATATACTTATTCCTGAAGTAGAAAAAGTATATACAGATACTGCCGAATTTTATGAAATGAATAATATGATGGGCTTATCGCTTGTCGAACTCAAGAAAATAACCCAAGCAGAAGCTTACTTCAAAAAAAGTATTATTTTTTATTCTAAACCATCGGAAGACTTCAATCATTCCAACCACTTCAATGCTCAGGTAAGCATGGCACAGGTGTATTACGGGCTTTCTAATTTTCCAAAAGCAGAAACCTATTTCAATAACTCTCTGAGTATTGAAAGTCATAATAATGGTGAAAAAACGGCGGATTATCTTTTACTACTTCAAAATCTAGCCAATACGTGTATCAATCAATATAAATTCAAAAAAGTAGATTCTATTTACCAAAGAATAATCCCTATTAAAAAAGAGGTTTATGGCGAAAATAGTATTGAATATGCTTCTTCCTTGAAAGCGCTTGCGGACTTACAAAAAAGTAGTGGTAAGAATACGGAAGCAGAGTCCAATTATATTGTAGCCAAACAGATTATTAAAGATAAGCAGGGTGTAAAAAATAAGGACTATTTAGCAATATTAAATAGTCTAGCACTGATGTATAAGCACAAACAGAAATTTGCGGAAGCGGAAGTGTATTATAATGAAATGGCGGACATATACCGTGATAATAATGGTATGCGCTCGGAGGAGTATGCAGCATGTATCAATAATCTTGCATTAATTTATAAGTTGCAAAACAAATTTGACAGAGCAGAAGAACTTTTAACAAAAACATTAAAATCCTATAAAAATTCGGTTGGAGAAAAAAATATCCTTTACATCAATACACTTGTCTCCTTGGCCGATTTGTATAGGAGTACTGGTCAATATAACAAATCTGAGGCTACGTATATTGAAGCAAAGAAATTAATTTACGACAATATTGGAGAGAAAAATTTGGACTACGCAGATTTGCTCAACAATATGGCACTACTATACGACGAAACAGGTCGCTATGATCTGGCAGAAAAGGACTTAAAACTGTCGCTCTCTATTACAAAAGAATTGCTTAATGAAAAACATCCTCTTTATGCTACCACATTGAGCAATCTTGCCTTGTTGTACAAAAATATGGGGCATTACGAGCAAGCAGAACCCATGTATTTGCAGGCGATGTCTATCCGTAAAGAAATTTTAGGCGAAAAGCACCCTGACTACGGTGCTTCATTAAATAATTTGGCAGAATTTTATGAAAGTGTAAATAGAAGTAAAGAGGCCTTACCCTTATACATTCAAGCTGCCGAAATTACGAGAACCGTATATGGCGAACAGCACCATGAATACGCACTGTGCCTCAATAATCTTGGTAATTTATACGAAGAAACAAGTCAATACGATAAAGCGGAAGAAACGTATCAACTGTCGCTCTCTATTTTAAAAAACGTATTGGGCGAAAATCATTCTGAATACGCTTCAACGTTAAACAACTTGGCATTTTTATACCTTGAAACAAGAAAGTATAAAGAAGCGGAATTGTTATTCAAAAAAGATTTAGAAATAATAAAAAATAGTCTCGGAATAAACCATCCCAATTATGCTAAGGCACTGAGCAACATGGGTGATTTATACGAACACATGGGGCGGTACCTAGAAGCAGAAAAATCTTATTTAGAGGCTATTCGTATCCGAAAAGAAAAACTAGGCGAGCATCATCCTGATTACACTTATACCATTGCTAATATAGCGCGTGTCTATACCTCGCTGGGTAAATATGAGGAGGCTTTGAAGTATTGGAAAATGACAATTTCTAATTACAAAGAGGAGATTCAAAAATATTTCCCCTCCATGAGCGAGCGAGAAAAAGAAGAATTCTATAAAAAATTCAGCGATCGGTTTGAGCAATTCAACTCTTTTGCCGCTGCTCAATATACTACAAATCCTGCGGTACTTTCAGAAATGTACAATACCCAATTGGCTACAAAAGCGATATTATTTAACTCGTCAAGTAAGGTAAGACAACGTATTTTAGGTAGTAATGACCCTGTATTGATTGAATCGTTTAAAAAATGGCAGTCGGATAAAGAATACCTCGCTCAACTTTATGTACTTCCTAAAAATGAAGTAACCATAAATATTGACAGCTTAGAAAAGAAGACAAACGAATTAGAAAAATCACTTTCCTTAAAATCCGAACTGTTTAAATCAGCTAACGATGCCCAAATGTACACGTGGCAAGATGTTCAAAAAGTACTTAGACCAGGAGAAGCAGCTATTGAAATAATCCGTTTTAGAAAATACAAGTCAGATTTGGGAGGTACATACGTTCAATACAAATTTGAAGGCAAAGTAGAAATGGATTCTGTATACTATGCAGCGTTAATTATAACGCCTGAAACAAAAAATAATCCTGAAATTATTTTATTAAAGAACGGTACCGATTTAGAAAAAAGATTTATTCTCTATTATAAAAACACTATCAAATTTAACGTAGCCGATGAATTTTGCTATATTAATTATTGGAGTAAAATAGCTCAGTTTTTAAATACTACCAAAAAAGTATATTTTTCTCCTGATGGTATTTATAACAACATAAATTTATTGAGTATTTTCAATCCTGCTACCAAACGCTATATTTTGGATGAAATGGAAATCCAAACGGTTACAAATACAAAAGATTTGCTTTCTATAAATCAAATTGCATCGGCTTCCAAAAAGGTTGTATTATTAGGAGATCCAGATTTTGGTGTCTCTATTGGCACTTCAAATTTAAGATCGGGAGAGCTCAAACGATTGCCTGGTTCGGGCGTAGAAGTACAAAAAATCGATAATGTATTAAAAATAAATAATTGGTCGAGTATTTTATACACAGGTAAATCTTCCTCCGAAGAGGCTGTAAAATCGGTTAGAGATGTTAAAATTTTACATATTGCTACCCATGGATTTTTTAAAGCCGATACGGATTCCAAAAAGAAAGACAACGCAACGACTGGCAGTGACAACCCTCTATTAAGATCGGGTTTATACTTAGCTCCAGGATTAAAAGATTCAGGCGAAGATGGTGTACTTACAGCGTATGAGGCTATGAATCTAAGCTTGGACAATACAGAACTTGTAGTACTTTCTGCTTGTGAAACAGGTTTGGGAGAAACCAAAAATGGCGAAGGAGTTTATGGTATTCAGAGAGCTTTTCGAGTTGCTGGTGCTCGTTCAATTATAATCAGTCTTTGGAAAGTAGACGACAGTGCAACACAGAAATTAATGACTATGTTTTACGAAGAATGGTTACTATCGGGCAATAAAAGACAAGCGTTCACGGCTGCTCAAAATAAACTTAGAAAAGAATACAAAGACCCTCAATATTGGGGTGCATTTATTATTGTAGGAGAATAAAAATATGAAAAAAATAAGTTACACTTTATGGATTGTATTAATAGGGTTTTCGGCAACGGCGCAAGACCTAGCGAATCCTAAACCAATAAATATCAATACCGATTTTATAGAATTTGCACCTACCGTTTCAGGAGATGGAAAAACGATGGTATTTCAGTCCAATCGTGATGGTGCTGGATTTAAACTCTACGAGTCTTCACTCGTAGCGGAGAATAATTGGTCTGCACCCAAAGTACTTGATAATTTGAACAGTGTAGCAAAACCGAATTTTATTATTGGAGGTCCTTGCCTGAGTGAGGATGGAAAAGTACTTTATTTCTGTGCTATGACTGAAAATAGTGTTAGCGATATGGATATTTATGTTTCCAAGAAAAATAACAAGAACGAATGGGGCGCTCCCTCAAACATAGGAAAACCAATAAATACACTAAATAATGAAACGTTTCCTTCGATTTCTCCAGACGGCAAAAAACTATTTTATACACTTACCAACGTAGTTGGAAAAGAAGCCAAATGTACTAAAATAATGATGGCAGAACTGGATGAAAAAAATAATTGGAAGATTCCTGTTGAAGTGGCCGCTCCTCTTAATGGCGCTTGCGATAAATCTCCACGAATAGCCTACGACAATAAAACACTTCTTTTTTCAAGTAATAAAAATGGCAATTATGACCTATTTCATTCTGAATTATTGGCCAGTACAAATACATGGAGCCAACCGGTAGCGTTGGATTATGTAAACTCTGCAGAAGCCGAGTTGTACGCTTCTCTTAATTCCTCTGAAGATAGGATGTACTACTCTCAAAAAGGAGATATCTATTCGGCACAAGTGCCAAATGCATTCAAATTACACGGGTTAGCTGTCGAAGGTAACTTTAGCGATGCTGAAACAGGGAAACCGTTGTCAGGGAAAATTTTTCTTATTGATACCTTAGCGAAAGATACGTTACAAAAAATAGACGTAGAAGGAGTTTATAAATTGACTATTGTAGCAGGAAAAAAATACAACTTACTTGCCACTGCTAAGAGTTACCTTAATTATACCATAGACTATGCTCCTACTTTTGAGGAAA
>JAYSUZ010000420.1:0-2430 GCA_043718845.1 Cytophagales bacterium | reverse complement strand
TTTGCAGATTAAAAAAATGTATAATAATGGGGATGGACACCGCCAAAAGGCCAAACAAAAAAGAAGGATATAGGAAGTTCACCGTGTTAAATATAGTTAAAATACCTTATAAAATTAAATTGTGTTTAGAACAAAATGCTTCATTTTAAGTACAATTTAATTCTAATGTCAAATCTAACAAAAAAATGCAACAATCTGAGTTGCTTTTCGTATAATTAAATCAAAATTACTTGATGGAATTAGTTCAGTTCGTAATTTTATTATATTTTTACTAACATTTAAAAACCTAAACATTATTATCTATGAAAAAATACGCTATTTATTCCTTTTTGGCAGTTGCTACATTCCTATCTATTTTTCTAATGGCATTCAGTCCAAGTGAAAAATCGACAACAAACAGCACTGCAAATTATATTTTAGTTGAGATTTATGAAATACCTACTTATAAAGATAAAGGGGTACATATACATTTGGGAGGCAACAAAAGAGAAATCATTCCTTTCAAAGAATTTACAGCTGAAAACCATGACGACAATGGAGATATCATTTTAAATGCTATCAACAAATTGGTAAGTGATGGTTATGTTATTGAGTCGACTGCTGCAGGTATGACTGATGCAGGTATGATTACAAAAGTATTCATGAAAAAGAAATAATCAATTTCATTTATTAACTAAAAAAGCCTCTTAAATGGAGGCTTTTTTAGTTAATAAATTTTCTAAATTTCAAATATCCTATATAACAAAAATACACATTCACTTTTTTTTGTACCAAGAAAAATAAAACTCGGTCAACCCATCTTATTTTTCCTATAGTGTTCATCAATAGGTAATATTCATTAGCCAATTCAAAACCAGCTAAAAAGTAGGATTGTCGAAAATGATAGCGGACAGAATATAGTAATGCCATTTTCTCTTCCGAATCCTGACACAACCATAGCGCTTTTTTGCATACCACTAATGTAGACGTAAGATGAGGATTATTGCCTTTTTTATACCACGAAGAAGAGTCCGAGCCCTTCACTTCTCTTTTCTCCGTCAATAATTTATCAACATAAAAATAGCGAACAATCCTAGACGAACGTACAAAAAAATCATAATCCTCGTAGCTCAAGTTTTCATCGTACCCCCCCAAGGTATCAAACACCGACTTTCGAACCATCATAGTGGGAGAGCATATTTTATAGCTGCTTAGCAATTTTTTGAATACAAACCCAACAGGCACCTCCTCTTGCAAGGCACCTTGTTTTGTACGTTTATAAAAAGTCGATATATTTTCTCCTTTTTCATTAATGAGTAATGCATCCGAATAAACAACACCGTAATCGTTGGGCAATTTTTCAAAGGCGTCCACGAGTACTTCTATCTTACGTTCTACCATCCTATCGTCTGCGGCAAGATCTATAATAAAAGTACCTTTCGCAGCGTGCAATGCCTTGTTGAAGGAACGACACATACCCACATTCTGTTCATTTTCAATAAAGACAATAGGGTTGTTGTAATACTCTTTAAATCGGTGCATAACCGCTACACTCGTATCTGTACTTCCATCGTCTACCACTATAATCTCAATAGGCTGATAGGTTTGATTTATAACAGAAAGTAATGCTTCTTCTATAAATCGAGCATGGTTATAACAAAGGCAAATCACCGAGACTAAAGGTTTATTCATACTTATTGCGGATAAAAAAGTCTTAATTCTAACGATACCCTTGTACTATCGTCTTGCCGGTTTAGCGCTGCACCATGAAAAGAAATGGCGTAAATAGAAGTGCTTCACCGTAATTCGGATTGGGCAGTACCGCATTTATGCCATTAGTACAAGAAACGATAGCAGGCACATGATACGTGACCCCATTTATACTCGCCCCTTTAGCACTTGTACGTACGATATCTTTTTCATTCCAATAATGACTTCCTGAAAGTACAGGAAGTGTAGAGTCTATCGAACAGCCCGAAATAGGTATCCATACATTCAATACACTTTTCCATATATCAAGATAGCCATCCCTATGGAATGGATTTATATCCATCGATGAGGGACGGTTTACACGTAGTATAATAATCTCTTCGGGCAATCCCGGATTCTTTTTTAGTAACTTTTTTCCTACCGAATCCGAAAATTTGGAAACTAATAAATCCATGTCAATAGTAAAATCACGAAAGGTAAGAAACCTCGTTTTCCCAATGACCAATTGGTGTTGAGCATCAGTACGAACATAGTGATGGTAGTTTTCTAGTGTAAAATTTTCATCAACAGGAATAGCACTTTCTTTCAAAATCTTTAAAAGTATTTCTTTCACAGATTTTTTTAAGAGTTCAAAGCCACTTTTATCCGTAATTTCAATAGTTGAATATCCTTCCTTTGCACAACTACAGCCTTCTATCACACTGCCTTTTTCTTCAAAAAGCACCTTGTCTTCTCCCTGAA
>JAYSUZ010000419.1:0-5254 GCA_043718845.1 Cytophagales bacterium | reverse complement strand
TCGCTTCTATTTCCTCTTTAGACATCAAATCAATCTTCCCGTGAAGAAGTAGAACGTTATTTTTACATTCAATATAAAGCCCTTTTCTACGTTCAAACAAACGCAATAAAGGATCTGTAAAAAATCCTCTAACAGCTTTTTCGTTTTTCCCAATAAGAAAATATTCATTTGAAAATATAGGATACGCATCAAAATCAATATCTTTTGCACCTCCAAATTCTTTGAGCATATCTAATGCACCTGTTTTTTCTAGTGTAAACTCAGGAATTGCAAAATGAATATCCGTCACCAGAAGTATTGTCATATTGTAGTCGCCCTTTGTCATAAGCGCACCTTCTTCCACGTGGATATCAGTGAAAAAATAATTGCACACTGAAGAACTACACATTATAAGATTCTCGCCATATTCCGCTTTTTTAGCAATTGCAAAAGGTGCAAATCTAAATTTAAGGATACTAGTAGTTCTTTTATGGTCAAAATGAAATCCTTTACTTTTTGCAAAATCAGAGAGTGCCACCTGACGTTGATTAAAAGTAATTTTAGTAGGAGCAAAAATGGCATTATTTATAAGTTTCCTTGCAGACAAGGGATGATTGGAATAAGGTGTCAAATTATCCATTCCTTTCACTGTAATATGTCCTCCTGCATGATCAAAATCGTCTTCGTATTCATGTATATGTTCCATAAATGTATGGTCAATCATCACCACCTCCGACAAATCAAGTTGTACATTACTATCTTTAGGAATCGAATCGAATCTTTTTTTAAAGCCTAAGAAATTCGTGAATATAGCGGCGTCGAAGATTTTTACGGTGTGTAAATTTTCGTTAGATTTTTCTACTGTCATATTCATTTTAAACATCCCTTTCAAAGGAGCGCCAAAGAAAATATGTTGTAGAAATTTCAACACTATTCCAAATCCAATACCCACGAGCAAATCGGAGGCAAGTGTCACTATAATCGTACTTATAAAAATCACCAATTGATCTGGTCCGATTTTAAACGTTTTTCTAAACTCATCAGGAGAAGCCAATCGATAACCTGTAAAGATTAGCATCGCAGCCAAGGCTGCATTGGGTATCATCTGAATCAATGGCGCCAAAAACAACACCGCACATAACAAGAATGTCCCATGAAAGAAGTTGGACCATTGAGTTTTTCCTCCGTTATTAATATTAGAAGACGAGCGAACAATTTCACAGATCATTGGAAGCCCTCCAACACATCCGGCAATAGTGTTCCCTACACCAATTGCCACAAGATCTTTATTTAAATTCGACTTTCTTTTTAAAGGATCTAAAATATCTATTGCTTTCGCTGCCAGCAAAGCTTCTATTGAACCTACAAGTAGAAACATGACCAAATATTTGAGGGATATAGGATGTAACAGTTGACTAAAATCGGGAAATGTAATTCCTGCAATAAACGAATCTGGAAGTGCGACTAAAACTTCTTTGGGATGAATATGAAAGACGCTTACAAATTCATAATCATGCTCCGATTGCAAGTTAAAAATAAGTCCCATTGGTATTGCAAAAAGTATAACCACTAAAGGACCAGGTATCATTTTTACGTATTGATTTTTAATTTTTGGCAACAAAAACAATATCGCAATACTCATTATTCCTATTATAGCCAGTTCAGGATTCATGTGCTGAATGCTGTGTGGAATCTCTCGAATCAGCTCCAATGGCTCTTTTCCAGAAGGCAATATTCCGAGTGCAATATGAATTTGTTTCGAAGCGATAATAATACCTATAGAAGCCAACATCCCATGAATAGCAGCACTTGGCATAAGGTCCACAAATACTCCTGATCGAAAAATACCCGCTACAATCTGAAACAACCCAGAGACCGCCACCACTGCGATTGTAAGTTTATACCCTTGCCCTGGAAATGCCCGCTCCAACTCCTCTATACAACCAAGCGCGATAACAATAAGCCCCGCGGCAGGCCCCTTAATCGTCAAATGAGATCCACTAATAAATGAAACTAAAAGTCCTCCTATTATGGCACTGTATATTCCCGCTATAGGTGGAAAACCACTGGCTTTTGAAATACCAAGACATAAAGGCAAGGCAATCAAAAACACCAGAAACCCCGATATCATATCTGATTTCCAAGTATCCTTTATTGTCTGAAACATGGAAGTTGCTTTTGTATTAAGTAGTGACATCTTCTGTAAAAATTTAAAGTTTAAGTAGCTTAAGGTATGAAAATAAGTCTAAATTCTGTGGCAAATCTGTAGTAGTATACTTTTATATTAAAAAATTAGCCTTTTCCTCTACTATATTGTACAATTCCGACATTAACCCCCTTTTACAAATCCATGAACCATTGACGGCGTAATACAAAAATCGAGGGTTACATCGTAGTGCTCCGGAATAATTTCAGAAATAGGCGCTTCAAAAGAAAGCCCTATTTTCTTACAGTCTGCCCTACATTCTTTCAAAAATCGGTCGTAAAAACCTTTGCCGTACCCTATCCTATTACCTCGTTTATCCCCTACCAGCATCGGCACCAAAACGATACCAAGCTGCTCGGGTAAAACGAGTACTCCCCCTTCAGGCTCTGGAATTCCATAGGCATTCACTACTAACGTTGTATTGTCGCTGTATTCAAAAAATTGCATAGAACAATCGCTGAAATTACTTTTCGACAAGACAATTCTTACGTTCGGAAATTTATCGAACAGTTCGTTCAATATAAGCGTCGTATCTACTTCTTTTTTATTCTTTATGGGAAGAAAAAAATGCAAATAAGTCACTTGAGAAACTGCCACTTCGAAATATTTAAAAAAAAGTTCCGCTATAGCTTTGCTCCACTCCTTGCACGTTTCCTCGCTAAGCTCATTTCGTTTCTTTATATAGAACTGCCTTAATTCAGCCTTATTCATCTTCGCCAAGTATATAAAAAGAATAGTCAAAAGGATTGAACATTGCTTTTAGCTTATCTATAAAAGCCGTATCGTTTATATAAAAGCTAAGGAAATTATCCGATCGCTCTTGCAATCCTCCTTTTGGAAATAATTTTTCTTTTATAGTCAAAAGCTGCGTAATTGCCGTTTCATTTTTACGTTCCTCTGCTTTTTTTAAACGTTTTTCCAGCTCTTCTAAAATCTTTAACGACTTCTGAAAATCTGCCATCACTGTTGCTTCCATCGTCTTATCGATAGCTAGAGCCTTCTCTTTTATCCCTAAAAACAATTTGGCTAACGTTGATTGTTCGGCATCCAATTTAAATTCTGCTCCTGCAATTTTTGTGAGGTACTCATTTTTAAGCACCTCTTCTTTCCAAAAAAGCGATTCGACATCAATGTCCAACTTAGAAAGCTTTGCCAAATTCCCTTTCGTTATATATAAAGCGAAATTTCGAGGTATTAGTATTGGAAATGGTATTTTATGAAACTCAAAAACGGCTTTCAATTGTAGCCAATAAACGACTTCTGCAGGGCCGCCTATATAGGCAAGATTTGGCAGTATACATTCTTGGTATAAAGGCCGAAGGATAACATTTGGGCTAAATTTTTCGGGTTCATTTTCTAGCTTTTCTAAGATCTCTTTCTCCGAAAAAATTAGTGCTGTATTATTTATTTTATACGTATTTCCTTGTGAAATAATTCGTTCTCTAAAACTATTTTCTAGATAAAATAAATTAAGTTCTCTTGCATGAACCTGAGCTTCGAATCCAGCATCTTCCAACTGGGAAGACGTCTTTTGCACAAGAGGGAAAGACGATTTATGCAAAAGCTCTTCTTTTACTATTTCGGAAAATTGTCGTTTAAGTATTCTGCTGTCCGCGTCAATAATTACCAATCCGTCTGCACCAAACAATTCGTTTACAAAATAGCGCGTAGCCTCAGAAAGCGTTTTATGCTCGCGGTACGCTTTTTCAAATAAACTCACTTTCTCTGGAAGCGCATCCAACAAAACCTCCATTCCATCGAGTGTAAATCTACCAACGGCTCCTTTTTGTTGGGATTCCCAAGTACAGGTTTTTCCAAATAGATTAAAGTTATTTATCTCTTCAAAATCATGGTCTTCACTCGCCATCCAAAATACTGGCACAAAATGATTCGTCGGGTATTTCGCATTTAATGCCTTTGCAGTATTAATGGTGGTGATGATTTTATAAATAAAATACAATGGCCCACCGAAAATATTGAGTTGGTGTCCTGTGGTAATCGAATACGTAGTAGGTTTTAGCAATGAAGTGATATTATTCGCAACGGCTTCTGAGATTTTGAATTCTTTGTATTGCTCTCTGAGAGAATCTACAAGAAGTTGTCGTTTCTCTTCGGCAAAAACCTTAGCGTTGAGCTGTGCTTCAAAATTTTCTATTTCTGGAGATAAGCCATAGAATGGACGCAGTTTTTCATTTCCTAAAGTATACTCCAAAAAAGTTTTGGAAAAGGCTTGTGTAGTTTGCAGCGGTATCGTTTGGGTCATTGTATTTTTCTTTGACTAACTATTTTTAGGCATCCGACGGCTTAAAGCCGTCGGATGCCTATCTTTTCGTTCCGTAAATTAATAAAAAAATATAACATATTCATTTATCAAATCCGATAACTGTTTTAGTCGTCCGACGGATTAAAGCCGTCGGACGACTATTTTTCTATATTACCAACCTTATTTTCCATTTATCGACATACGAATTCGACTCTTCGATAAAAGTAGTTTCTGAATAATTTAAAAACAGTTCTGTCATTTTTTTATTACAAAGAGTCCCATTCCTTAACCCTGCATAATCAGAAAATGAAGAAAATTCCCAATCCTCCATTTTTTTTACCAACCCAGCTCTAAGAGGATTTTGATGAATATAATTGAAAATCGAAAATAAATAATCCTTATTGGCATCTTCTATCAATTTCACTTTTGTTTTCTGCCTAAATAAAGATCCGGATCTTTTCTCTTGTATATTGATAGCTTGTGCATATCCACTTTCTAACTGTCGGAATCCATCCATTAAATTGGTCAATTCTACAATACCTAACTTCTTCTTAATTACAGATTTTTCATTTGTATGAAATAAAAAATGAAAATGATTAGGCATCAAACAATAAGCTAATACATCAGCATGGATAGCTACTTTATCTCTGAACTTTCTAAGGAAATAGAGGTAATTCTCTCTGCTGAAAAAAATCGGTTCTTTGTTGTTGCCTTGATTATAGATGTGATAAAATCCGTTTGGTTGTATATTCATAAAAATTGATAGTTTACAGTTTTGTAATTTAAAAAATATCCCTCGCACTAGG
>JAYSUZ010000418.1:0-2433 GCA_043718845.1 Cytophagales bacterium | reverse complement strand
ATTTGGGGGGCTCCTGCTGGGCTGTCAAACAAATCCTGTAACAGGGCGAAAATCGCTGGACTTAGTTTCTGCATCGGAAATGCAAACGATGAGCTACAAGGAGTACGATAGTTTTATCGCCTCCCATAAACTTTCCTCAAATACCGAGCAGGCTGCAATGGTAACTCGTGTAGGCACTCGTATTCAAAAAGCAGTAGAAGCATATCTTGCCGAAAATAACAAGAGCAAGCAACTGGAGGGCTTCAAATGGGAGTTTCATCTCGTAGAAGACCCTACGGTAAATGCTTGGTGTATGCCTGGTGGAAAGGTAGTAGTATATACAGGTATCATGCCCTTGATGAAAAACGAAACCGCATTGGCGGTAGTGCTAGGGCATGAGATAGCGCATGCCATTGCCAATCATGGGGCAGAAAGAATGAGCGAAGGTATGGTTCAGAAATTCGGAGGTGTAGCCCTTTCTGTAGCCATGGCCAATAAGCCAGAACAAACAAAAGCGCTTTATGCTCAGGCCTATAATACAGGAAGCCAAGTAGCGGTGATGCTCCCATACAGTAGAATGCACGAATCAGAAGCAGACCACATGGGCTTAATATTTATGTCTATAGCAGGCTATAACCCAGACGAAGCTGTAGATTTCTGGAAAGGAATGAAAGCTGCGTCGGGCGGGAAAAGCAGCAACGATATAATGTCTACACACCCTTCGGACGACAAACGCATTAGCGATATCCAACAATGGATTCCAGAAGTAAAAACGAAGTATTATAAAGCGAAATAAGATTATACTATCGCTGTACTGAGTTTTAAAAAAATTTCACACTTAAACACTTAACTAAAATGAGCTTTTTAAAAGAATTTAAAGCCTTTGCAATCAAAGGAAATGTAGTAGACATGGCAATAGGGGTTATCATAGGTGGTGCCTTTGGAAAAATAGTAGGTTCGGTAGTAAACGATATTATCATGCCGCCTATAAGTTTAGTATTAGGAAATAAAGGGTTCACAGAACTTTTTTATGCCTTAGACGGAAAAATTTATGACAACTTGGCAAAAGCAAAAGAAGCTGGAGCTCCAATATTAGCCTATGGAAATTTTATTCAGATAATTATCGATTTTGCTATTTTGGCCTTTATCATTTTTATGATGGTAAAAGGGATCAACTCCATGAAGAAAAAAGAAGAAGAGGCTCCTGCTCCAGTAGCAGAACCTACTATCAGCGAGAAACTTCTCACTGAAATTCGCGATTCATTAAAAAAATAAATTTATTACTTTACTAATTCATTCCAAACGTGAAAAAAATACTACTCACTTGCGCTGCGCTAATTACGACCCTAACAATAGCCTTTAGCCAAGATACTACTGCGACGGTAGCAAAAGATACTACCTACTGGCATAGAGGAACTACACTCTCTATAAACCTGTCTCAAACAAGTCTTACCAATTGGAACGCAGGGGGGCAGAATGCCATTGCCTACAACGTACTGTCTAATTCTTTCGTTTATTATGAGAAAGAAAAACTCTCCTACCGCAACACCCTAATAATGTCCTTTGGACAGGCAAGTCAGGCAAAAAAAGAATTCAGAAAAACGGATGATCGATTTTATTACGTAAGTAAATTGTCTTATAAAAAATCTGAAAAACTTCGCTATACCGTTTACCTCGATTTTCTTACTCAATTTGCAGATGGAAATAATTACTTCAAAAGCACGCTAAACCCATCAGAAGACTCTGTAGTACTTGTCTCGAAATTTCTATCTCGTGGATTCAGTACTTTAGCAGTTGGGCTAGAGTATACACCTGTAAAAGGGATGTTCCTCTTCTTCTCTCCTGCTACAGTAAAAACAACCATAGTAGCCTACCAGCCCTTCGCCAACCGTGGAGACTTTGGAGTGAAGCCCGAATACATCAATGCTAGTGGCAATAGAGTAGCTGGTAAAAACTATTTGATTGAACCGGGCGCAATGCTTGACGCTGTGTACAAAAAAGACTTAGCTAAAAACATAGCCTTACAAACAAAACTTTCTTTGTTTTGGGCGTATGTTAGAAAAAATTACGATGTCGACAAATCAACAGGACTTTTACTAAACGACACCTATACGTTTTACAAAAATGTAGATGTGATGTGGGATTTCTCGCTCGTGATGAAAGTGACCAAATACATCTCTGCGAGTATCACCACATCTCTTATTTATGACGATGACATTAAAGTATTCAGGACCAAATACGAAAATGACCCTACAAACAAAAACGCTTATGGCCCAGCGATACAATTCAAACAGGTATTAGGAATTGGAGTTCAGGCGATGTTGAAATCTAAGTAGTTTAACTGTTGTTCAATCATTACGTCCGCTCAGGTCTACCTTGCAAGACTTCGAACTATATTTAGCCGACTAGCGAAAAAAGTCCTATTAAACCATGCGTTTAATAGGACTTTTTTCG
>JAYSUZ010000417.1:0-2436 GCA_043718845.1 Cytophagales bacterium | reverse complement strand
CAAATATAGGGATGCTAACAATTACTAACTTCCGACAACCTTCTTTGGTGCCAGGTCAGTTTATTACTACAACACCTGGCATTGTATCTGGGACTTTTTATTTTACAGTGAAAACGCCAGGCTGCCCTGATGTAGCAGTGACCGATGGCAGATTCGATATTTCTTTTTAATAATTTCTTAACATAGAAAGTAATAACTTTTACGTATATTGTAACTGCTTTCAAGAATACTCTTTATTATTTAATTTTTAGTTATGAAAAAAATCGCTTTTACGTTCTTATTAATCATGCTGGTTTTCTCCTGCAAAAAGGATAAGAAAACCCCTCTCGAACAATTGCCTGAAGCTACCCAAGAAGGGAAAGGTACTTTTGGGTGTTTGATTAATGGGGAGGTGTTTAAGCCCAATGGGGGGTGGGGATTCCAATGCTATTCAAATAAGGAATTTTATTAGTTTTTAGCAAGGAATTTCAGTTTGTTTTTTCCGAAACATTTATAGAATGATACATTAGTTATTTTTCAGGCAATAGAATTCCATTCCTACAATTTAGGTTTTTTTATAAATACTATATTTAAGCTTCTCTTACGTTTGTTTTTACTATTTATACCACTGCGACTGCCTTTGTTTGTCAGCAGTTTTTGTTCGATGGAAAGTTCTATTTTCTTTAATGGCTATTAATGAATTTGAGATTTTATTAATCAAGTCTTTTAAACTATTTGTGATTTTTTGATGGTAAAAGATATCTGCAATTTTACTCCTTATAAATAGAAACGCACTTTTCCAGTTGTATTTGTACTTTAATTTTCTTTTATGTGTTTTCTTGATTATTTCTGGCTCTGCTTCAGCACTAATAATTGCAACAAGATTCATCATAAAAATGTGTGCATAAAATTCTTGATAAATCCCTTCGTAACGCCTACAGCCAAATTGTTCCAGTTTCATTGTGG
This sequence comes from Cytophagales bacterium, assembly GCA_043718845.1. Classification (GTDB taxonomy): domain Bacteria; phylum Bacteroidota; class Bacteroidia; order Cytophagales; family Cytophagaceae; genus JANYCO01. Next base: position 1,491 of record JAYSUZ010000417.1, on the reverse strand, counting down.
GTTTTAATTTCTTAAAACCCTCTTCAATACCCCAACGTAGAGCATATAATTTTTTCATACTATTTTCATCAATAGCCTTTTGGTTGAATAGGTTACTTACTAATAATTCTACTTCTCCTGTTTTTAATATAACCTTGGTTACTCTAACAAGAATTGGCTTAGCATCTTGATGATATTTCTTACTTGTAGTGCGCTCCATTTCACTTGGTTTCCATTCAGTGATATAATCATTGGAAGCATTCATTAATACATGTTTTGAAAAATCAAGATTTGCAGTTTTTAGCCTTATACAAAAATTCAATCCTTTATTTATACAGGATTTACAAATTGAAAAATTACCAAAGCCTCGATCTAGAAGTAGAATAGCATTTGAATATTTTGAAGTAGCTAACATTTTGTTCATTAAAGTACCTTCTCCAATAGAACTGGGAGAGACAATAGAGTCTAAAACTACGTTGGTTAGTACATCATATAACATGCAAGCATTTGCCATGCATGTACTTGTTCCTGCTTTCGACTTACAAAATACACCAAAGTGTCGCTTTATTTGTTTCGATGGGGGCAAATTTATAGTAGTTCCATCTCCAGCTATTAATCGATAGCCATTCCATAATTTAGGTTTTATAGTTTCTATATGATTAGTAAGAATTGTATTTAATTCTAAAAAGAAACTAAGGTTAATTTTATATCGAGCCATTGAAAAAGCAGGGCCTTTTACTTTTTCTGAGCCAATTGAAGGTAAAAAAGTGGCTAAGTTAAATTCGTTCGACTCTTTAAAAAGATGAAGCACTGTTAGCGCAACAGAAGCAAACGTTAATTTATTTTTCCTTGTGAAATCAGTGTCGCTTTCACATAAAGATCTGTAATCTTTATTGTTATGAATAAAATCAAAAACTTTTTTTAGAAGAACCTTGGTGGATCTCCCCTTTGTCTTTGTTAAACTCTATGACCATTTTTTCTTTCTTTATGTTATTCAAAGATAATTTATTCCTTGCTAAAAACTAATAAAATTCCTTATTTGAATAGCATTGGTGTCTCACCCAATGCTAGTCAAATAAGGAATAAACTCTATACTCGCGCTCCATACTCATTACTAAATAGTATGGAGTATGGAGCGCGAGTATTGAAAGATTGAAATAGTTTAGCGATTCTATACATTAACTGTTTTAGTGTGAGATTGGAGTGTGAGTATTGAGTGGAATTTTCCCCCGCTGGTTCAAGCATTTTGCTTGGACCTCTTTTGTTTCAGCGTCCGCTGAAGAAAATAAATCCCGCACTATAAATTTAGTATAATAATCCTATCTTTGCATTAGTAAACTATTTTTAACTTTTTAATTTTTATAAATCATGAGCAGGAAATACCGTTTCGGAGACCAAGATCATCTTCACTTTGTAACATTTACCACCATCAACTGGATTGATATATTTATCAGAGATGTATACAGGCAAGTGATAATAGACAGTGTTAAATATTGTCAGAAAAATAAAGGC
>JAYSUZ010000416.1:0-2437 GCA_043718845.1 Cytophagales bacterium | reverse complement strand
CAAAAGTTGAAGGCACAATGCCTGCTTTATTATTTTTTGATACTACATAACGTTCAACCTGGTCCAGCACTGCCATCTTCACATTGATGTCGGCTACTTTCCTATCATTTTCACCAACATTTTCGAGAAAGAGTCTTCCCTGCGCGCTCAGGTCTACAATTGATCGCTGAGATTTATAATTCTGAAGTTTCCTCTCTAGTATATTTAATTCCTGGGCTACCAGGTTGATGCGTTCATCCAAAAAAGTAAGTGTGTTAGAAGCAAGGTCTGTTTTATCGTCAACAGAAGATTTGCCATACGCCTTTCCCAGCGCGTTGAGAATTTCTTCACCTCTTTCCGGCACTTCGTCTTTAAATTTTAGACTTATAACGGTTGACTGTTTACTTAGTGAGCTTACATTCAAACCCATTAACAGATTATTTGATATTTTTTTGGGGTCAACGAGTGAAAAATATAAAGTACCGGTGTTATTCTTCTTTTGATGCGGATTTTCTGAGAACATCAATCCACCATATGCAGTATTCACCCACCTGTTAAGTGGATAGGAAGCGGAACCTACGTGAACGGTTCGAGTGGAATGATTATATGTAAATGGAATTTTCTCAGTTTCCCTGATCTTGCCCGTATTATTCGATACAATAATTACAGGGGAACTGGTATAAGCAGAACGGGTATTGAATTGTCCTTCTTCTGATACTGGGGCGTATAATCCCAGCGTCTTTACTACCTCACCCATTAATGCCCTTGATTGTAAAATTTCAACTTCGTTTTCTACAATTTTTTTGGCTCCATACATATTTAATGACTGGAGCATTTGGGCGTCATCTACACCTTTCTTCTCGTCCTTTACCAGGATGGTAGAAGACACTTCATATAGTGGTTTTGCGTAACGCATGTACAAAGTGGCTCCTGTAAATCCCAGTATAATCAGGATTAAAAATAACGGCCAATATGGAAAAAACCGGAACATAATCTGCCTGATCATACCCGTCTCGTTCGTCTCTGAATGTTTCAAAATTTCCTTCATAATCTCATCTTATTAAGCGATCGACCACGATGGCAACAAATGACAAGCCTCCGAAGACAATCGGTAAGATCTGATTGCCTCTTCCAGCACTTGCGATTCGTGTTTTATTTGGTTCGATATATACAATATCATTAGATTTTAAATAATAGTACGGACTAGTGAAAAGCTCATTGGTGTTGAGATTGAGCCGTTTAATAATTTTATTTCCTTCGGGTGATTCCCGGATTAGAAGCACGTTGTCACGCCGGGCGAAAATGGTGAGATCTCCAGCCAGGCCAAGCGCTTCCAGGAGGGTCACTTTTTCGTTAGGAATAGTCAAGACTTGCGGTCTGGCCACTTCACCCAGCACCGATACTTTGAAATTTAAATAACGTACATCTATTATGGGGTCTACTAGTAACTTCCTGTCTATTAAGGCTTTTGAGATGTTTTCTTTCAATTGCGTTTTAGGCAATCCAGCTGCTTTAACAAGGCCCAAAAACGGAAATTCTATATTTCCCTGCTGATTAACCAAGTATCCACGTGCTTCAGAGGTATTCTGAGAAGTGGGAGCATTGAAAATCCGGTTCGCTTCCGGATTAAGACTACTAACCGTAATGCTTAACAGGTCATTCTTTTGAAGTACCGGTTCCAGGCTACCCGTTGTGGCATAGAAAGTTGAGTCTTGAAGATTATCAAAATAAACTGCTTTCTTAGTATTTACACAAGATGTAGTTCCTGAAAAAATCATCAAACCAATAGAGAAAATAAATAGATACCAGCTTTCGCGGGCTAATAGTGCCATAATAAAAAATTCAATAAGTTGTTTGCTTTCAGTAAAATACTTCGGCTTTACTCTTTAGGATAGAGAATCAGGCAAACTTTTTTATATGGAGCTTTATCTTGAAGCCAGGGACGGTTTATCGGAAATAGGTATTGGGAACTAACAGATATCACAGAGCTATGATATGAAAGATGCGAAATTACATTAAAATAAATTTGATACAAGCCAATCTTTATATAATTCCGAATAATTCCACTTATAGTTAATGACTGTTTAATAATTCTCAGCGCTTATAATTATTTATTACAACAAAAAATACGCAAAGAATCGGGTTTGATTTTTCATAATATGTAACTCCAGATAAGTGATTACATACGTACATAATTCAACTATAGATTGCTAATAAACCATAAAGTGGCGTTAAGTAGGAGAGAGTTGGTGATTATCAAATAATTAAATACAGAAATATTATCCCTGGTATATAGAAATTTCAACTGATTTATTTTCCGACCCAAATGGGCGCGGCCCGAATTTCAAGTGCTTACATTAGTTGCTATAAATACTTTGGGTAGAAATATAAAGGCTTATTAACGCCTGGTTAATAAGCCATTTACAATCTAATTTGAGGTCCCGAGCGGATTCGAACC
>JAYSUZ010000415.1:0-12641 GCA_043718845.1 Cytophagales bacterium | reverse complement strand
GATTATTATTAAAGGACAAATTAGAGGGCATAGGATGGTTTAGCGTTGAAGTGTTAAAGCGGATTTGTCAACAACATCCTGAACATGAATTTTATTTTATTTTCGACAGGGCCTATGCCGAAGAATTTATCTTTGCCAAGAATGTACACCCCATAGTTGCATTCCCCCCTGCTCGACATCCTTTTTTATATTACCTATTCTTCGAATTTAGTATCCCTCGAATATTAAAGAAGCTAAAAGCCGATGCCTTTATTTCGACCGATGGGTACAGTTCATTATCGCTCGACATTCCTATTCTGAATGTAATTCATGACATAAATTTTGAACATAGACCGCAAGATTTACCTTGGCTGAGTTTGAAGTATTACACTTATTTCTTTCCAAAATTTGCTAAGAGTGCTACAAGAGTAGCAACGGTAAGCGAGTTTTCTAAGAAGGATATTAGTGAAACATATTCCATTCCATTGTCAAAGATTGATGTTGTATACAATGGCTGCGATACTCGGTATGCGCCTATTCCAACTAGCAATATACAAGAAACAAGAGATAGGGTAAGTGCCGGGCGGCCTTATTTTTTATATGTAGGGGCGCTACATGCCCGAAAGAATATTCAAAATCTTTTAAAGGCATTCGACCTTTTTAAAACTAAAAGTAAATCGGATACTAAATTACTAATTGTAGGACGGGTGATGTGGGACGATAAATCTTTCAAAGCCGTTTATGACAATTTGATATATAAAGATGAAGTGCTTTTCTTAGGGCGAATTTCAAACGAAGCACTCAAAGATATATTGGCATCGGCCTTGGCCTTGACCTATGTGCCTTTTTACGAAGGGTTTGGTATTCCGTTGATAGAGGCTATGAATAGTGGAATTCCAGTTATAACATCGAATGTAACCTCATTGCCTGAAGTGGCAGGTGGTACAGCGCTGTTGTGCGACCCTGCTTCGGTAGAGCAGATAATGGAAGCCATGGTGGCGGTAGATAAGGATGAGGCGCTACGGTCAGCGCTTATAGCGAAAGGGTACCAACGAAGCAAGGAGTTTAGTTGGGACAAAACTGCGAAGTTGGTATGGGAAAGTTTTGAAAAAATGATTGTTGAAAATGGGAAAAAAAATTAAAATAGTTCAGTTCACCTTACGTATCCATTGGCCATTAAACGATGGAGGGAATATTGTTTCTTATCATTCCGTAAGTGAGTTGAAAAAGAAAGGGCATGAGATTATTATTTGCGCTATAAATACAAAAAAGCATTTTCAAGACCCAGAAGTATTAGCGCATCTTGGTACCGTTTATAGTACTTATATCAACACCGACCTCACGATGCTGGGGTTGCTAAATGGTTATTTTTCCCCTGAAGCCTATGCCATCCAACGTTTTTATTCGAAGGAATATGAAGCGCAGATTATTCAAGTATTAAAAGAACATCAACCTGACCTTGTATTGGTGGAAGGCATATATTTAAGTATGTACAACGATGTTATTCGTCAAAATAGCACGGCTAAAATTTTGTTGCGTTCTTATAATATTGAGTTTGAAATATGGGAGCGGCTTGCGCACAGCGAGAAAAATATTCTTAAAAAATTATTCTTAAAAAATTTATGGCCCAAAATAAAAGCGTTTGAACAAAAGCATATAGAAGATTTTGATGGTATAATTACGATAACAGAAAAGGACGAATCTTTTTTTAGAAAGGAAGGGTATAAAAAACCATTGATGACGATAAATGCAGGTGTTGATTTTTCAAAAATAAAGTATCATCCGAGTGAAGAAATTCATAATGATTTATGTTTTATTGGAAATATGGAATGGCTTCCAAATATTCAAGGGATAGAGTGGTTTATGAAATTTATTTTCCCAATTGTTCAGCAAGCCTATCCGTCTATTGTTTTGCATGTAGCAGGCAAAAACATGAGCAGAGCAATGATGGAAAGAAAGGTGGCAGGGATTGTGTTTCATGGGACCGTAGATTCGGCAGATGAATTTATGAAGGCGCATGGAATTTTGATTGTTCCACTACTTTCAGGTAGTGGAATGCGGTTGAAAATAATAGAAGCGATGGCGAGTGGGAAGTGCATCGTTTCTACGTCTGTAGGTGCAGAGGGTATTGAGTATGTAGAGGGCGAATCCATTCATATTGCGGATAGTATTGATGCTTTTGCTCGATTGATTATAACGTTAATTCAGGATACCGCAAAAATAAAAAATACCGAAATAAAAGCGCGAAAACTCGCTGAAGAAAAGTATAACTGGGAGAAATTGGCGGATAAAATGGAAGAGTTCTATCTTAAGTTGTTGTAAAGACTAAATCTATTCTTCTAGTACGATATTGAATTCTGTGAACAAACCTTCATTACTCGAAACACTAATTGTTCCATTGAGTTTTTCTACTGCTTTTTTTGCCAAATACAATCCTAGTCCATGTCCTTTAGATTGTGTATTTCCTCTATAGAACATATTGAAAATACTAGGAAGTACTGTTTCAGGAATCCCACAGCCGTTGTCCCAAATAGAAAATACAGTTTTACCTTCTGCTTTTTTATGAGATATAATAATTTTATGTTCGCCACTTTCCATTCTATACAGGAGCGAATTCTCAATTAGATTCTGTACTACAGGGCGGAGGAGATTGCTATCTGTAGACAGTGTTGCATTTGAGGGAATTTGAAGTTCAATACTTACGTTGTTTGTATCGTTGTAATGCAGTACGATTGTTTGAAAAAAGAGATCTAGCGAAATTATTTCTTTTTGTAATTTGTGATGGTAAATGGTAGCTACATTATTGAGTTTCGCCATAAGCGACTCCATGTCATATACCGTATCTAGTGTTAGTTGGTGATATTTTTTTGCTTTTAAATCTTCCGTATCAATCAGCGCAAGTTGTGCAATACCTTTAAGCCGAATGATAGGGCCTTTTAGGTCGTGATAGGAGGCATAAAGAAATTGATCTAATTCTCTTTCCGCTTCTTTCAAATCGGAGTGTGTTTCTTCTAGCCTATTGGTGCGGGTTACGACTAGATTTTTTAAATTTAAATTTGCAGACTGTAACGCTATATTTGTTTCGTTGAGTTTTTCTCTTGCCAGCACTAATTCGGCATTGTGAAGTTCTACTTCCTTATTTTTGGAAGAAAGTAGCGTATTGCTTTCTTCCAATGCTTTTTTAAGTAAGAACTCTCGAAGGGATGCTTTGTAGCGATATAAGATAATTACAGGATGTAAGACCATTATAGTAAGGAGTACAGAGCCTCCGTTAATTAAACTTTCCGTGAGTGAAACAGTATCTGTCGTATAAACAGAAAAAAGGTAGACGGCTATAGAGCTTAGCACTATTACAATAGAATGCTTCCAATGCCATAGCAGAAACATCGATGCCGCTAAAAAAACGGTACAATAAGCAATGTTATGTTGGTACAGGTAGCGCTGGCCGCCGGCTATAGATACGTATGCGCAAAACCAAGATATGGAGGCAAATGCAAAATAGTTTAGGTAGGTAGTATTGGTAGCATATTTTTTCTGTATAAATAACCAAATGCCAATGATACCACTTATCAAAAATCTAACACTAGTAAGGGGCGAGTAAAGTTCGTTGGGAATTGTATAAAGATCAAAGAAAGCAAAAGTAGGGAATATTATAACTGCCGCTAAGCACATCAATTCATTTATTTTTTTAGCATCTTTTGCTAATGCTGCTTTTTGTGTTAAAGTTTCGATATCAGACGACATGGTTAATGTATGCAATTTAGTAAAGATAACGTTGCTCCGCAATCTTTATCGTTCTATAAGCTATTTTACGGATAGGAACCTACTTTGTTGCCGCTACTTGTTCCAATATATTTTCCATCAAAGCGGTTGCTTTTTCTACACTATTGATGGTATCTACAAACAAGATTAATTTTTTGGACTGCTCTTTAAGATTACAGGTTTTAGAATTATTTTGGACGTAGGTTAGTATTGTTCCAAATACTTCTGATTTATAATAGGATTCATTTTCTCCGGGTACGAAATAAGCTTTCATAACACCATTTTTTAAGACGAGTTTTTCGAAGCCCAATTGCTCTGCTTTCCAGCGCATCTGTACGGTGTTGAGTAAGTCGTCTACTTGCTTGGGCAAAGGGCCAAAACGGTCTATGAGCGAGATGCGAAACATGTCTAATTCCGAACTGCTTTTAAGATTATCAACCGAAGAATAAAGGCTCAATCGCTCTGTGATACTGCTCACATAAGCGTCTGGTATAATGATAGACAAATCTGTTTCTATGGTACAATCGGGACTTAATGCTTTTAATTCGCGTTGTTCTATTTCTTTGGCAAACAAATCTCGGAACTCTGTTTCTTTTAGTTCTTGGATAGACTCGTCCAAAATTTTGTGGTACATCTCAAAGCCAATATCGCTGATAAAGCCACTCTGTTCACCACCTAAAAGATTTCCAGCGCCACGAATATCAAGGTCTCGCATAGCTACTTTGAAACCGTCGCCTAGGTCTGAAAATTCTTCTAACGCATTCAATCGCTTGCGCGAATCGGCAGGTAATGTAGCAATAGGTGGAGTTAGAATATAACAAAAAGCTTTTTTATTAGAACGTCCTACTCGGCCACGCATTTGGTGTAAGTCAGAAAGTCCAAACATGTGTGCCCTATTGATGATGATAGTATTGGCATTAGGAATATCAAGTCCTGATTCTATAATGTTGGTAGAAACGAGTACATCATAATCGCCATCCACAAAACCCATCATTATCTTTTCGAGTTTGTCGCCTTCCATCTGTCCATGCCCCACTGTTACTCTTGCATCCGGAACAAGACGCTTTATCGTGCCGGCTATATCTTCGATATCCGAAATACGGTTGTGCACAAAAAAGACCTGCCCCCCTCGTTTCAATTCGTAGGCTACAGCATCACGGATCAATTCTTCATTAATCATGTGAATTTCTGTTGTGACCGGCTGGCGGTTTGGCGGAGGTGTAGCAATAATAGAAAGATCTCTAGCGCCCATGAGCGAGAAGTGTAGTGTACGAGGAATAGGTGTAGCCGTGAGTGTAAGCGTATCTACATTCACTTTAAATTCTCGTAGCTTTTCTTTTACAGTTACGCCAAATTTTTGTTCTTCGTCGATAATCAGTAATCCAAGTTCTTTGAATTTTACCGATTTGGAAATAAGTTTATGTGTGCCAATCAGAATATTTGTTTTTCCTTCTGCCACTCTTTGTAACGTTTCTTTTACTTGAGACGCCGTTTTAAAACGGTTTATATATTCTACTACGCAAGGTAGATTTTTTAGTCGGTCGCGAAATGTTTTGTAGTGCTGCATGGCGAGTATAGTAGTAGGCACTAGGATGGCTACTTGTTTATTATCACACACCGCTTTGAATGCTGCACGTACCGCAATTTCTGTTTTTCCAAATCCTACGTCCCCACATACCAGCCTGTCCATAGGATGTGGCGCTTCCATATCCACTTTTACATCCGCAGTAGCTTTTGCTTGGTCTGGCGTATCTTCGTAGATGAAAGACGATTCTAGTTCTACTTGTAGGAATGAATCTGGGCTGTAAGCGTATCCTGGAGCGGCTTTTCGGAGTGCATAGAGTTGTATAAGTTCTTTGGCAATATCTTTTACTTGTTTTCGTACTTTGCTCTTTTTTGCTTCCCAATCGCCAGAGCCCATTTTACTGAGTTGTGGCATTGCACCGTCTTTTCCACTATAGCGAGAAATTTTATGCAGCTGGTGGATACTTATATACAACAAATCGTTGTCTTTGAATATTAGACGTATGGCTTCTTGTGGCTTGCCATCGCTGTCTACTTTCTCCAGTCCTACAAAACGAGCGATGCCATATTCCGAATGGGCTACAAAGTCGCCGGGTTGCAACGATCGAAGTTCTTTGAGTGTAATTGCTTTTGAACGAGAAAATTTTTCCTTGGATTTGTAGCGGTGAAAACGTTCGAAAATTTGGTGGTCGGTATAACAACAGATTTTCAAATTTTCGTCAATGAATCCTTCTCGGAGCGATACGTTCATAGCGCTAAAGGAAAGTTTTGCATCGATTTCATCAAAGATAGTCGTAAGCCTATCGGTTTGTTTGTAAGACTCGGCTGAAATAATATTCAAATAACCGGCTTCTTGTTTTTCGTGTAGATTTTCAGAAAGTAATTTAAACTCTTTGTTGAACGACGGTTGGTGTTTTATTTTAAAATCATAACTAAAGTCCGGTTTGAAATAAAATTGACTTCCGAATTCTAGTGTAGTGAATTTTTCAAAATGTTTTTTTAGTGCTTCCGAATTTTCAAACAACGCTTCTGGAGAAGTGATTAAATTGTTCCCTCCAGATTGTTTTTGAAGTTTATCGTATTCTGCTACCGCTTTTGTATACGAGCGTTCTACAATATCCAGGGTCTGCTGTACATTTTTGATCCAGAGTACGAAAGAGGATGGAATAAATTCAAAGAACGACTCTCGGTTTTCTAGGAGTAGTTTTGTTTGTACATTGGGTACGATCGAGATTACGTCTTTTTGCTCTACCGATAGCTGTGTATCTGGGTTGAACGTACGAATCGTTTCTATTTCATTTCCAAATAATTCTATTCGATAAGGAAATTCGTTGGAGAACGAGAAAATATCAACGATACCTCCACGCACAGCAAACTGCCCTGCTTCGAAGACGAAGTCGGATTTTTCAAAATCGTAGGAGTGGAGCCATTCTGTAAGAAAAGAAATATCCATCTTATCGCCCACCTTGATTCGAAAGGTATTTGAGGTAAGTGACTTTTTGGTGATTACCGTTTCCGTAAGCGCTTCTGGATAGGAAACAATAAGTTGTGGTTCGGATTTGGTATTTAGATTATTTAGGGCTTCGGCTCTTTGTAATACATTGGCGTTGTCCGTTTCTTCAAATTGGTAGGGTTTTTTATAAGAAGTAGGAAAAAAGAGGACTTCAACGTCGGGAAGAAGATTTTGGAGATCGTTTAGGAAGTAAGCCGCTTCTTCTTTATCGTGGAGAATGAACAACTGGCCTTCCTTCTTTAGTTTGAACAATGCCGCTGCAAGCAAAGCGTCAGAACTCCCAATAAGTCCTTTAAGTTGAATATGTTGTGGATTGGGTGTAGTTAACCTGTCAAAAACGGTTTTTGTGAGACCGTCTGCGGTGTAAAGTGTAAGTAGTTCTTCGGCCTTCATGCCTTTATTTTAGGAGGATGCAAAGATAGGAATAAAAGTTGAAAAAAATGGTAGGGCGCAGGTATCTATAACGGCTAGTTTTTAATGGAAGGGTTGTGCGTTTTTTTAACTTTTATTTTTCTTTTTTAAAACAATTGGTACTCAAACGATATTCTTTTGGAAGACGAGGCATTTATAAAACCTTGATGGTAAGTTTATTTGTTTTAGGAGTATGATTATTCTTCTAGCATCTATCCGCTATAATATCTTATTATTTTACTGAAAATCAGGATATTGTATAAATATTTTCCTTCGTTTAGTTTTGTTTTTTAATTTCTTTACTCTACATTAGTATTAAAGCAATAATTAATACTATTTAAACAGCTATTATTGGAATATTAAAATTATTAAAGTACAAAATAATAAGTGAATAGCTATAATTTATGGGTTTATAATCGGCATGTTTAGTATTTTCTAAATCCATTTGCAGCGCACGGCACCTTGATGGTAAGAAGTAGCGCCGATAAAGCGCTGTTGACGATTGCGTCTGTGCTTGGCGTAGGAATAGAAGTAAAAACAATTGAAACAAATAAAGAAATCACATTGGGAGAGGAGTTGCCTTCGGGCACTTATATCCTTTATGTAGGAGCAGAAGTAGGTAGCGAACACATTAGAATTGTAAAAAATGAATAAAATAGTTTTCTTAAGCGCAGTAGTTTTTTTCGTAGGATTTGTAGCGTTTTCGCACGTAGCGGCACAGACTTGGCCAGCGGATACCATCAATACAAAAATCAATACGAGCGACCCGAAATTTCCTTTTCCTCAATTTAAGGAATACAACCAAGGTAAGACTTTAGCGCTCTATAACTCAGAAGGAGTGACACATGCCGATATGGAAAAAACGATGCGAGAAGGGTATAAGATAATGATGCACCGCTGTCTTTACGTTCCTGGGAAAGTATTGAATGGGAAAAAATATATTATTTACAATCATGGAAGTGTTCCGTTTAATAATAATACGTTTGTATCCGAAGGAGATGGCTACGCTTTACTAGCAGCGGCTTATTTCGGAGATAAAGAAGCGTTTGATGGTCTTTGGTTATGGATACACGACAATCGATTGAGTAAAGTAAAAAAATATTACGACTGCTCGAACCTTCGAATAGCTTACCGCTACGGTGCCAATCTTCCGGGATGGAAAAATGATGAAACTACTCCTGATGGTGATGGCATCAACGATTCAGCCACGGATGGGGATTATGATATTGCGATGGGATTATTATTGGCGTATACACAATGGGGCGACAATATGGGAATTAACGACGGCTGTGGCGTAGCTATAAGTTACAAAGCAGAAGCATTGAATATGATTAAAGTATTGGTCGACACATTCCGATTGAATAATACAAGTGCGGCCTACACGGGGCACATGTCAGGAGATATAGGAGTAGATGGGTATTGCAAGAATGGAAATACGTGGGAAGAAACAACCTCTTGGAGGTATTCTGCTGCCAACGTTACGGCACTATGGGCAAAACCACATCCAGAAGCCTATAGTATTTCAGGATTATACACCGATTATATTGGCCCTGCTTATTTCAATCAATTTGCTAAATTCTTAACTTCTAATGGAGGGTCAGCTTGGCAAATTAGTCAATTTTTGAAAGGGGAAGCCTCCTCCGATTGGCTCATCGGTCAGCTTTACAGCAAAGGGTATATAGCAAGTTCGGGTAGTTGTAGTGTAAACAACGACGGTACGGCGAGCTCCTTTGGGCAGCACCCGAGTGGCCCGGGTGGAGAAGATTTTAGAGCGGCATGGCGTACTATTTTAAATTATGTATGGCACGGAAATCCTACTACTCGATGGAATCCTGTAACGCACCAAGTGGAAGCCGTTGCCAATACTTATGAGAGAGACATGGCGTTGCGTCACGCCGATTTTCTGAAATACCCACGTACATTGCCCGATCCTATTACGACCAACTGTCAGCAAATGGGTTCATCGCCAGATATAAGTTCTCCCTACTGGCGTGGTGTAGCAAATATAAAACAAGCACATACCGTAACGGGTGCTCAAGGATCTGATAATTATCGAACAAATTATAATGTAGGTACAGGAGCTCCAGCGGCTGTAGCATCAGGCGATTTAGACCTCATTGCAGAAATATTCAGACAGTCCGAATTATTATGGGACGGCGCTGTACCGTCTATGCCCAAAACTTCTACAGACGATGAGCGCTATATCAAAGATACGCCCAAGTATTTTCACGATTGGTTTCGACTGTTAGGAATGCTCACTACATCTGGCAATCTTCATCCTCCAACTTCGATGCTGCCGGCAGCCAATGTAAAAGTGTATATGTCGGTAGATAAAACTTATGCGTATGCAAATGATTTGATCACGTACACCGTAAGTTATAGAAATTATGGTTCGGTGGACGCCTCCTCTGTAGCCATCACTACGCTACTTGACAGCGATTACCAATTTGTATCTGCTACCGATGCGGGTACGTTGTCTGGAAGTACAATCACATGGGCTATAAATAGTGCAACGGTAAAAGGATTTAAATCATCACCAGGTATTGCACCTACACAAGGTTTTGTTCAGTTTACCGTAAGGGTAAAAAACCCTCCAATGCACAGCAGAGTATGTTTGACAAGTACAATCACGGCCACTAATGCAGAGTCTTGGACAAGCAATGAGTATCCCAATAATGCGAGTTATACCATGGAAAGAAATTGTGTAGACTTACTCCCCTTAAGGTCTTTGGATATATTAAAAACAGTAGATAAGCCCTTGATGAATCCTGGCGATATCGTAAATTTTACCTTGGCTTTTGAAAACAAATCGCTAGCGAGTTTGTGGTTGAATGGAGGAAGAGATAGAGTGGTGGTTTCTTATGGAAATTATTATCCGGGCTTCAATACGTTTTATCAATTTTACCGTTTTTGGCATTCCGCTCCTGAGGCATACGTGAAGTTGAGTAATTACCGCGTCTCTTATTATTTGAACGACCCTGCTGCTGTTGGGTTGTACAATGCAGGAACCAATCCTACAGGTTGGGCTTTTTCGGTAGACAATCAAAGTGATTTGGATAAATATCTTTATAATCCCACTTCAGGGCCTATTACATTTGGGTTTCAAGCTATTCCTTGGGGGGCAGCTGCTTCGGGGAGTTGGAACCAGCGTATTATTGTTCGTTTTGCAGAGGTGTTGACTGCACCAGCCACCCATATATACGACAAACTCGACAATATTTATTTGATCCACAAAGGGGTTATTGGGCCAGGATTTATTCGTACTAAAATGGAGTCTACGCCTCCTGCTTTATTAGGGGCAAGGCTTGCAGACGATTGGTCGTATTCCAATACCATAGATATTGGAGCTGTTGATGGACAAAAAAATCGCTTGACTCCTATTACTAATAGTTGGGCGAATTATTCAAACTTAAATGCGGTAGTAAATAATTACAGTAAAGATATTTGCGATGCCCCTGTGGCGAATTATGACCGCTTGCTTGTGGAAGAATTTGATGGGTATACATGGCGTCGTATAGCAGGTAACGCTCCACTACCGGGCAAAGAAGCATACAACGTAGAAGTAATCGATACGATACCCGATTATTTGACATGGAACGGATTTACAGACAATACAGCTTTAGGGATTACAGCCACTTATACTGCCGCTGCCGTTGCTGCCCCCTATAGCGGGATTGTCAAATGGTCTATTCCCGTAATGCTTGTAGGCGAGAAAGGTGATTTATCTTATCAAACAATTGCAAAAGACCCTCCTTGCCCTAGTGCAGATCAGGTATTTCCAAATATCGGGTATATAAAAGCACAAACAGATTCTCCCGATTCTTCTCGTGTCAATTTGCGGATTACCTGTAACCCTGTACCGCCCACTGCACCTACCGAAACCTCTTTAAACAAAACGGCCAACAAGACCAATGTTGGTGTAGGAGATGTGATCACGTACACGTTAGAATTCAAAAATACAGATGGGTCTACTGCATCATGGGTTACCAACACCGCTTCCGATTGGAAGACCTTAGGCACAGGAACCACAATGCCCGATATGACCAATGCATTTATTAGCCTGAACCAAAATAACAATACATCTAAGCCGGGAACAAATGGATATGCCTTTGGACATAAAAAATCGCATGGCAAAAATGGTTATATCGAAGCGGTCTTTGATTTGACCAACTCCAGTTATTTTTCTTTCGTTTATAGAAATACGGCCGGTACGCCAGGGCAGTCTGATTTTATGGGCGTAATGCTTAAAATTATACCTAATCCAGTGGGCAATAATACCATGACGTTAGAGGTCTATAACAACGCAACATTATTGACTACACTTACGAATATCTCCTACGGAGGAAGCCCTGACCCTATTGCTTTTCGAACGGAATTGATAGACGATAAATTATATATATGGATTAATAATTTTACAGGTGCTCCACTTAAAGTAATAAGCGGCATTACAAATCTTAACGCTGGATACGTAGGTTTGTATACGCCAGATGCACAGCAATCTATTACTGCTTGGAAAACACATTTTGATTCCTCTTTCGACTTGGTGATGACAGATCCTGTGCCCTCTCAAGTAGCAACTATTGTAGCCAGTATTTCGAATGGAGGTTCGCTTGTGGCGGGTACGATTACTTGGCCTACTATTGCAGGACCTATTCTGGAAGGCACTTCTACTATTGTTACGTTTCAAGCTACGGTTACGACCTGTGCAAATTTTATTACGAATACAGGTCGTGCGTTGGTTTATGGTATTCCTCTTATTTCTTCGCAAGTAGTGGTTTCTTGTGTTATTGCCACTCCCGTCGAAGGACTTGATTTTAAAGGCGCCTGTAGTGGTCAAGACGCATTGTTGGGTTGGTCTACGATTAGTGAAACCAATAGTGCAAGTTTTGAATTAGAACGATCTACGGATGGAATTAATTTTCAAAAGATAGCCACGCTAGAAGCGAAAGGGAATAGTAGTACACTTGCGGAATATACCTTTAGAGATAAAGATATTCCGTATAGACTGTTGTATTATAGATTGATAGAAATAGACACCGATGGAGCGAAAAGTTATAGTGCTGTTATCGAATTAAATTCAGATCGTGAAAAATCAGTGTTAGTATATCCAAATCCTTTTACGAAAGAGATTACGGTACAAGTATTTTCTATGGAAGATACCTATAGCATCTCTGTTACCAATTTGCTAGGGCAGCAGGTGCTACAAAATGATTCTATAAAAGAAGCGTACACTTTTGGGAAGGAACTTTCGGTAGGTGTTTATTTCCTTCATATAAAGACTGTATTCGGTACAGAAGTGATAAAAGTGTATAAAGAAGAGTAGGGGCTTAGGAGATCTACAAGAGTCTATTTTGTCAAAATAACAATGTACAATACGGTACCCATAGAAAAAGTACTGAATCGTTAGGGTGTAATTATCGAAATTATTTTCTGTACAAATCAAGGATTAGGA
>JAYSUZ010000414.1:0-2444 GCA_043718845.1 Cytophagales bacterium | reverse complement strand
CATAGCCCACCTGAAAAAACACCATTTACCGTAAAGGAAGAGCTATATATGTCAGTGATGCCCGATGTAGTTCTGTCATCTTCCCATACAAAATAAACATTAGTAGTTGTCAATGAGATAGTTGGAACGGCTTGTGCATTAGTTGCATTAGAAATAAGGGTACCGTCTGTCATCCATCCCGGCGAAGTAGCACCTGTAGCGCCTACAAGTCTAATAGCATATAAATCAGCGAAAGCTGATCCTCCCCCTGCTCGTTGATCCGACCAAGCAATAATGGCACCGCCCGCGTCATCAGCGGCAATTGTAATATTCGTTATTAAATTTAAAGCGCCGCAAACAAGCACCCCGTTATTCGTCCAAAGCGGTAACCCAGCTGAAGAGTATTTTTGAGCATAAATATCAGGATCTGCTCCCCTTGAATCAGACCAAGCTACAATATAGCCTCCATCTGATGTTTTACACATAACATGGCTAATTTGAATATTGTTGGCTGTTGAAACGGGTAAGTTAATTCCTGGATCTGGATTCCATTGTGCAAGCAATTTAAATGTAGATATGTATATTAAAAAGAGCGTAATAAGTAGGTATCTGTTGCTTTTCATAGATGCTAATTGTCTTTTTAATAGATAATGTATTGTATAAAATATAGTTAACGAAAAAAAAGAGAAAAGGTTAAGTATTTTTATAGTATTTAAACATAAAAGTGGTTTAAACTCATAAAATCAATTCAATTATTTTCAATTGGCCATTTATAAACTTGGATTCAACAACTATAAAAGGGGATATTTATAAAAATATCCCCTTTTATAAATTTCAAAATGATTAAACTGGAATTGGAACAATTGCCGTTGCCGTTGCTAAAGCGGGTACTTGTTCTGCACCGCTTGCTAATATAGCAACAATTGTATATGTATACTCCCCTGAATCAGGTTGTGAAGGATAATTATATGGGAAACCTACTCCACCTGCTATCACCCATGACGTCTCAATAGGGGGAGCAGTTGACCCTTTTGGTGCTATTCTTAAAGAGTATCCTTTAATAGACACCTCCTCTGTGCTAATCCATTTAAGATCTACAACACTTGTTGTTTCGTTGAATGCTGCCGAAAAGCTAGTACCAATTGTAGCATGAGGATTAGGCGGAACTACAAAATTTATTGTATTCGAAAGAATAACATTTTCTGTTCCATCCATAAATATTGCTCTTAGTCTATAATCTAGATTTGCACTAATGGTTGGGATATCCGTTGAGGTGTAGGTGGAACCTTGCCCTGTAGGTTCGTCTGCATCAAAAGCATCCCATTCACCTGTAGCGCCATGTACCCTCTTTTCAGAACAAAATTGGTCTACGGCTTCTTCTACAACGGTAGTCCAAACATAAGATACTACGCCACTGTTCAAGGAAATATTGCTGGTAGGATTTAGCGTTACTTTTGGATTATCTATTATGACATCTCCACATGCATCGTATTTGCATTCTTTTACAGGAACGCCACTATCCATAAGCTCAAGCGTTACCATTCGATTAGCGTATTTTTTTTGAGAAGTCCATATACCTGTAACGATACCTTTTCCATTTTTCTTTAATCTAACGGGCTGGTTGTCTGTAGACCCTTTAATTCTTATTGAAGTTGGAAGGTCTTTACCTTCAAAATGCGTACGAAGTCTGCCTCCTGCGGGGCTATTTCCTACAAAAAAGATTCTAATTGGTGATTCCATAAAATAATAATAGTGTTTAAAGGTTTATAAATAATTAAAGTGTAAAAACTTAATACTAAGAAAAACGAGAAAAAATTTCAACCCAAAAACAACCTTACTACCCTAATTCTCAAAATCTAAGGGTTTATACTGATTTGGATAGAAAAAGGTTACAAATGGTACATGTTTTTATTTTTACTGCTCTCTGACTGAGTTTATCTTTTGCTTTGAGCCGTCGGATGCCTTGCCTAACCCTTGACGTTGGCTTTCCCTCAACAGGTACAGTATGCTATGGAAAGCAGCTGTAATTATCCTCTTCAAGAAGAAGTTCAGGTGGATGAATTTGAAATTGGTACACCAAAAAAAGGGCAATCAGAAAGAAGTTATAGCGCAGAAAAGATGAAAGTAGTAATAGCGGTAGAATACAGTGCTAAATGAACAGGGTAAAAGCCTTTAATAGAAGCATATCCTATGCTTGCCCAAATATTATCTGACAACGGGTAAAATTTCAAGATGCTACGCTTGCAAATTAGGAATCTAAAAATTTGGCTCATAGGCAGCTAAAAACTTGTGCTGTCTAAATGGGTAATCCTATAAATTATTTTCGTTTGATAACTTATAAATTTAAAACGGGATATTTATAAAAATATCCCGTTTTAAAAATTTCAAAATGATTAAATCGGAATTGGGACAGTTACCGTTGCCGTTGCTAAAGCGGGTACTTGTTCTGCACCGCTTGCTAATAT
>JAYSUZ010000413.1:0-5302 GCA_043718845.1 Cytophagales bacterium | reverse complement strand
ATTCGGTAGATAGTTTTAAATTATTGAATGAAATAAACAAGGAAGGACTTAAAAGTAATAGAGTTATAAATGTATTACTCCAAGTGTACATCGCAGACGAAGAGACGAAGTTTGGCTTGAGTTTTAAGGAAACCGAAGCGCTGTTAGCTTCGAAAGAACTTACAACGCTTTCTAATATAAAAATTTTAGGGTTTATGGGCATGGCCACCAATACCGAAGATCAAGCCAAAATTCGATTGGAATTCCGTTCACTTAAAACTTTTTTTGATACTTGTAAAGCCGCTTATAGTGCTGTTAATAGTGACTTTTGTGAACTGTCTATGGGGATGAGTAGCGATTATAAAATCGCACTAGAAGAGGGGAGTACTTTGGTTAGGGTAGGAAGTTCTATTTTCGGACATAGAAATTAAACGCTACAAAAAATTGTACGCTTCTTAAAAAAGGACTACCTTCGATGCGCAAGCTTGTAGAGGTTGTCATAAGGCCGATATATGCTCATGGATTAAATAAAAAATCGTTTATCTGCACTGTAAAGTCACATAACATTTTTTCCAAGAATAATTGTGAGTGCGCCGACAATTAATTACAAGCTTGCTTTTTTAATGTTACACAATTTTTTTTCTGACGAATCTATCGGATGTAGCTTCTGAATAAGCTTTTAATACGTATTGAAATAACACCGAAAATAGCTTCTTTGAAAATACTTCCAGACATTTTAGATACGCCTAGTTTTCTATCGGTAAAAATAATAGGCACTTCCGTGATTTTGAATCCAAATTTCCACGCCAAAAATTTCAACTGTATTTGAAAGGCATAGCCCGCAAATTTTATGCTTTTTAAGTCTATCGTTTCCAATACATTTTTACGGTAGCACTTGAAACCTGCCGTAGTATCGTGTATGGGTAAACCTGTAATAAACTGAACATATTTACTAGCAAAATAGGACATGAGTACACGCTCTATAGGCCAATTGATAACCGTAATGCCATGAATGTAACGCGAGCCTATAGCCAAGTCAAATCCTTCCTTCGCGCACGCTTCGTAGAGCCTTATAAGGTCTTCTGGATTGTGCGAAAAATCGGCATCCATTTCACAAATAAAATCGTATTCGTTTTTTAGAGCGTAATTAAACCCATGAATATAAGCAGTGCCAAGACCGAGCTTCCCTTTTCGTTGCTCCATATGCAAGGCGGTAGGAAATTCTAGTTGCAGGCTTTTTACCTTGTCTGCCGTGCCATCAGGAGAGCCGTCGTCTACAATTAGAATATTAAAAGGGACCGAAAGCGAAAATACTTTGCGTATAATTGCTTCAATATTTTCTATTTCATTGTAAGTTGGTATGATTACCAGTATTTTGTCCATAATGCAAATATAAAAATAGGAATGATATTCGCCTATTTATTAAGGGTAAATTTATCTCGGCTTATGCCTAAGTTTAATTTTTTAGTTGAAAATTCAATTTTAGTATAGTCTCCCGAAGGCTCATTCATCTTTATCTGTGAAACAGTATAATCGGATTTTTCAACTAAAATGTCAATTGTTTTTACGAATTTTTTAGTCATGGATTGAATAGGAGAAAGTACTGCTAGAAAATAGGATCCATTTTCAAATAAAGAATACGTATAGTTCTTAGTATTGAGTATGTTGCCGCTAGCCGTAGTAAGCATCATATCGTTGAGGCTTCGAAACATTTTATTAGAATTCGTGTCGTACGTTTTTATTTTGCCATTTTCTTTAATTAGCATTTTCCCATCTTCAAGCACAATGGTACTTGCTTTTGGAGCGGTGGTTTCCCAACGCATTAAATTGGGTTTCATAAAATAAAATTTACCTTTTGAAATGCCTTTTTCTGTCATTACGGAAATGTATTTTTCTTGGGTGAAATCTGCTTCGTTGGTTGTTATTTTAGTAGATTTTTCGTTAAATTTCTTTCGAAAAGTAGCCGTATCTTTTAATGCCCTAAAGCCTATCGGCTGTGCCTGTATTGATGTATAAAAGATAAATAGGTAAAGTAGGAAAAAGTAATTAGTAGGATTCTTCATAAATACGTACGTTCAATAATTGATCTAAGTTTATAATTTTATAACCATTTTCTTGGGCAAATAGTATAATCGCCCTGACTGTTTCGAGGGTATTGGTGCCGGTATCATGGAAAAGCAGGATACTCCCAGGCTGTATTCGTTTCGTAACTCTTTTTAGTAAGTTGTCAGTTTTTTTGATTACCGTATCTAAAGAACGTACGTTCCAGCCAATAGATGTAAGTTGCAACTGCGCTACGGCCTTTGCTATATTGGGATTTGTAACCCCGTAAGGCGGACGAAAAAGTGTAGGTGTTAGGCCTGTTATTTCTTTTAGTATCGTATTGGTATGACGAAGGTCTTCAATGATTTTTTTAGTGGAGTAAAAATCGTAAAAATAAGAATGTGTATAGGAATGGTTTGCAATAATATGACCTTCTTCAACGATGCGTTTTAGTAAGAGTTCGTTCCCTTTTATTTTTTTTCCTATTACAAAAAAAGAAGCTTTTAAATTGTAATGTGCCAATAAATCCAATAGTAGTGGTGTCTTTACGGCATCTACCCCATCGTCAAAGGTAAGCGCTATTGATTTTTTATTTGTTTCAGCGTAGCAGATAGACGGCATGAAGAATTTCAACCCAATAAATGCCGAACCTATGCCTAGTAGAAATACATATAATATAGGAATAGGAAGTAAATAAAGCCAAGGAATATTAAGGGGATAAGCGGCTATAATGGCGCCTAAAAAAGCAATCGAGAATACCTGTTTGGTTGTTTTGAAGGTCAACATTTCTCTACTATAATAATACTGTGGTCCAGCCCTCCAAAATGATTGTAGATAAGAATAGAACGGAGTTCGTTAGAAGGGTCATTGAGCATCTTTGTTGCCATCCATAGCGCAAAGGAAGAAGCTGTATGGTATTCGCCACAATATTCTTTGAACGTTTGAATAGTGGAGTTGCTAAAGATACCTGTTTGAAGTTTGCTGTAAATACGATCTGTTTTTTTTGTACCCGAATTCCCCAAGAGTACTAATCCAATATCGGTTATCGTTTTCCCTGATTCTTGTAAGCACTGTTCAATTTTTTCAGTGATTATGTTTTTATCACTTTTGCCAATATAGGTTTTAAGGGAGGTTAGTTTGGCGCTAGATTTTTCTGTTTTTGTACCTGAAATAATAAAAAAAGCGGCACCTTCTCCACCTTGTGTATGGTTATTATAGAATCCAAGTTGGCGGAGTAGTTTGAAACTGTTTTCAGTCAATTCGTCTATACCCCCAACAAGGACATTGTCTGCCGAATTTTCTTCTATTAATAAAGCCGCATCAAGCAACGCAGACTCGAAGGAAATACCTCTATGTACATAGGTGAAATTGTATTCGTGGCAGCCTAGCTGTAGTGCAATTTGTCCGCCTACGGTATTGTGCGTAGATTGAATAAAGGGCGTTGGGGTTAAAAGTTGTTCGTCGTTTTCGATGATACTTTGAATGAATTTTTCGGTATCTTCTACACATCCAAGCCCTGTCCCTGTGATAATAGCGCCTGGCATTTCAAGAGCTGCATTGTGCAAGCAGATTTTAGCTGCCGTGACGCCCATTTTTATCATTCGGGACATTCTCCGGAGTAGCGTAGGGGATAAATAATTTTTATAATCGGGTTCAATGCAACGCAAGCGATCGGAATCAGATGATTTCAGTGCACTGTGATTAAAATAATTTTCTACGACCTCTGTTTGAGGGGAGATAATACCCGTACCGTTTATAAAAATTTCCATGCACTAGGTAGCCTTAGGCAAGTACTGTTTTTCTTGTATTTACCAACTCAATAGCTAAAAATAAAGCGGCTCTAAAAGAGGCTTCATTTGCTAGATTTTTCCCTGCCAGGTCATAAGCAGTGCCATGGTCTGGCGAGGTTCTGATAAAGGGTAAGCCCGCTGTGAAATTGATGCCAGAATCAAATGCCATCAATTTAAAAGGTACTAATCCTTGGTCGTGGTACATACCCAAAACACCATCGAATTTTTGGTAATGTTTTGATCCAAAAAAACCATCGGCAGGGAAGGGGCCGAACGCTAAAATTCCTTTTTGTTTTAGCTCTTCAATAAGTGGAGCAATAATATCTTTTTCTTCACTTCCCAACAATCCTTCTTCTCCTGCATGGGGATTTAATCCTAAAATTGCAATGCGTGGCTTTAAGATTCCAAAATCATTTTTAAGCGATTTGTATAAGATATTTGTTTTGGTAAGAATTTTTTCTTTGCTGAGTTTGCTTGAAACTTCTGAAAGAGGAATATGCCCCGTTACAACACCAATTCTTAATTCATCACATACTAATAGCATAAGGCTGTCGGCTACTTTTGCTTTTTCTGTTAGATATTCGGTATGGCCTACAAAATTAAAGTTAGGATTCTGTATATTTTTTTTATTTATAGGAGCGGTTACGATTGCATCCAAGTTTCCTGCAAGGATATCTTCCGTGGCTCTTTCTAGTGAAATAAAGGCACATTTCCCCGCTTCAGGGGTTACTTTTCCTGGATTTATTTCGTAGTCTTCCTCCCAACAGGTAACAAGGTTTGATTTCTTGGCAAATAATTCTGATATATTTTTGATAGAGTGGAGGCTCATATCTTCTACTTCTATGAGTCTTTTGTACTTGGCAAATATTTTATAATTCCCATAAACTACTGGAATACAGAATTTTGAAATCCTTGTATCCGCCAAGGTTTTCATAATCACCTCTGGACCAATACCATTAAAATCTCCTAGTGAAATACCGATAACAGGTCGGTCTGTAGTTCCGTTTATAAATGCCATTTGTGTAAAATTAGTATTGAATTAACCCACGAATTTAGGCAATGTTTTTCTATTCACAAAACTGCTTAAAAAGTAAAACGACCTGCCTTAGGGTTAAGGCAGGTCGTTTAGAAATTATCAATTAATAAGTCTTAGAATTTAAAGGCGAACGTTGCCATCAAGGTTAAATTTTTCGGGTTGTAGGTAGAGGTGTTGAACGTGGAAATACTTGTGCCTCCAAAGGTACTTCTCATCCCTAAACTGATTTTTTTGAATTCATAGCCGACTCCTATTATTGGAGCAAAAACCACACTTTTCAAGTCACTCTCGCTTGGCGAATTAACTTCAGACTCTGTATTGGCACTGAAATCGAGCTGTGCAAGGGCAAAAGAGGGTTGCACACCTGCTTCTAGATACAATCCTGCTACGGGTTTATAATTGAACATGATAGGTACATCAATGTAGAAGGGTATGAAATAATATTTTTCAGGAG